>JADFMZ010000340.1 GCA_022563615.1 Planctomycetota bacterium | reverse complement strand
AGCGAGGGAAGCCCTGCGGTCGGCGGATGAATCCTCCCCACAACGACCGGCGCCGTAAGAACGTAATTGAAAGCGTCCGCGAGACGATCGCCGGTCTTAACGCTCGCGCCTTGGTCCTTCACCCATCGTGCCCGGCTGATGGCCTATTCGTCGAATTCGTCGCCCCGGAAGCTGCTTCCCAGGTAGGTTTTGCGAACCAGAGGATCGCGCACGATCTGAGGAGGCGTTCCCTCGGCCAGCTTCTTTCCGTTGTCGATTATATAGCTGCGATCGGTTACGCGGAGCGTCTCTCGTACGTTGTGGTCAGTCAGCAGGATGGCGATGCCGCGCTCGCGCTTGAGGCGAAGGATTTCCTGTTGTAAGTCCTCGACCGTCCGTGGGTCGACGCCGCTGAAGGGCTCGTCCAGCATGATCAACTTCGGCTCGGTTACCAGAGCGCGGGCGATCTCCAGTTTTCTCCGCTCACCACCCGATAGCGTTCGGGCCATTTGCTTTCGTTGTTGGGTCAAGCCGAATTGCGCAATGAGTTGCTTGGCTTTTTCAGTTCGCTCCTTGCGTGACAGACCACGAATCGTCTCCAGAATCGCCAGAAGGTTGTCCTCGACGGACAGCCGCTGAAAGATGCTGGGTTCCTGGGAGAGGTAGCCCATGCCGAGCTGGGCCCGTTTGTACATGGGAAGATTCGTCATATCGCGTCCTTCGAAGAGCACTATCCCTTCGTCGGCGTCGATCATCCCCACGGTCATTCGGAAAGTGGTTGTTTTGCCTGCGCCGTTTCGGCCCAGCAGCCCGACAATCTCCCCGGGCTGCACGTGCAGGCTCAGATGGTCGACCACGGACCGGCCGTCGTATCGCTTCACCAATTGACAGACTTCCAGGAGGGGCTGGCGCTCGTGCTTGGGAATGTTGATAACTCTTTCTGGTGACATCTCGGTGGTTTGTCCCGGTTTGGCGTGTTGAGTCGTGACAGAGGCTGACATCATCGATGGATCCTAATCGTAACTATATGTAAATACAAATGTTACCATTTTTCCGGCCCTATGCGGCCGAGTCTGCCTGCCTGCGGGTGACACCGTCTGACGTTGAAATTATCCATACTGGCTTCGAGTGACACGGCGGCGGCATTTCGTGCATAGGCTGTGAATAGTTCAAGAGTGGAGAACCCGCCGAGTCGCCCGTTCAGACCCGTTCAAAGCAGGGCCGCAGCGAGGCATCATCGGATCCATCTCATCCGCCCTACGTCAGGAATGACGCCCAATTTGTTCAATAGTGGAATCGGAAGCCAGCTCAACCGATACCCGCTTGGCCAATAGACAAAGAACGCTTTTCCGATCAGTTGGTCCCTTGGAACGGTGCCGAGCTGGAAGGCTTCGCCGCGCCGTTTGAGGTGTTCTCCCGGCGTGTCCCACAGGCGCGAGTCCTTGCTTGCGGCGGTGTTGTCACCCAACATGAAAAATTCATCATGCCGCAGAAAGATCGGACTAATTGCACTACCCCATCCCGATGAAGGCGCCCAGGGATTTCCTCCCAGGCCGAAAAACCTATCGTTGTGGTAATAGTGCACGTCGCGCTCCACGACCAAGTGCGTGGCCTCAAAGTCGCCGGCCTCTCCATAGAGACGAGGTGGCCCCGACGCTTTTTTTGAAGCACTCGCTGCGCGAGATCCCGATTTGCGTAGCGCCTGGGAGCGCAGCGCTGAGACGTCGGGAACGTAAAACGCATGGGAGTCCGGGTCGGTAGAGCTCTTGAGGATCTCCTCACCCGCCACATGCACGGCCAGGCGGTAATCCACGTGTTCAAAGCTCAATGCAACGGCACGACCGATCGTGAACGGATCGAGATGTTCCATCGCCATCGAAGATTTCAGGTCCGAAGGCGCGTGCTTCGATTCCGAGAGGGCGACCACGCCGTCCGCGCGAAACGTTGCCCAAAAGGTTCTACCCTGTTTGATCAACCGGACATGCACCGTGGCGTCGGGCTCCCGTGGCGTCCACACGAAACGCACGCGCAGATCGGTGACCAATGGTGGATGGCGCCCGTCGTGGACATTGTAGGCATTGGTCGCGCGAATCCGGGTTCCGTTTAGTTCAATGTAGTCCGGTGGGTCTTCACCCGGGGAACGCAAAGATGATCTTTGCGGTACCTTTTTGAAGACGATGTGGCGGCTGCGCGCATCCCATCCGGATTGCTTCTTCCTGCCCGGCGTCCAGCGCGGCTGGTTTGCGTCGAGCGTTCGCGGCGGATAGTCGTGATCGTAGACGACCGCCCAAAGCGCCTTCTGGGATTCCTTGTTCTTTGGAGTGATGGTCAACTTCCGTTCGAGCTCACGTAGGACATTCGCCTGGAGTGGTTTGAGCCTGCCTTTGAGGGCGGGATCATCCGTAAACCGATGCTTGTCCCGTACATAGCGTTCGAGTTCCTTCACGGCCTCGGCGGAAAGACGGTCAGTGGGCGTCGTAAAGACGTCACCGTCGAGAATCATGAGAACTTCATTGGGCAGGCCGACCAGACGCTTGATGAAGTTCGTTACGCCGTCCGATGGATCCTTGAAGACCACCACGTCCCACCGGCCCGGATCAAGCGCATCACCGCCGAAGTCGAAAGGCCATTTCAGCACCAGAATGCGGTCGCCCTTTTCGGGATTCATCCGCTCATCGTTGGCCCGCAGGTTGACGTTTCGATGATTGCAATTGGGGCAAACGGCGGCTGAGGTGGCTCGAACGGGATTCGTCTTGCGCCGGTCGTCCAAGTCGCGCAGGCCATAGGCGAACTCGACGCCGCAATCGTCACACAGGATCGCGCCGTGGGCGCCGTATAAGGTCGGGGCCATCGAGCCCGTCGGAATGACAAACGCCTCGACGACGAACGCGCGGAAGACGAACGCCAGAATCAAAGCCACGACGATCGACTCGATCGTCTCTTTGACGCCTTCGCTTTCATGCCTTTCACCCGGCTCGGCGGCAACGGCGGTTGTCGATAATGCTTCATTCATGTCGGTCTGTTGATCCACGGCGCAACATCCGCTGGTGGTCACTGCGCTACAGCCTGCGCCCTTGCTCTCTGGGATCGGCTCCTGGCCGACCAAGCGTATAGATTCTTACGCCAAGATGCGGGTCGGGACAAGCGGCGTGATCCATGGCTGACCAGAACTTACGAAACAACCGTATGGGCATCAGTCGGCAAGGGCGTTATCGGCGTTTAAGGCTTATCCCAAAAAGTGTGGCACGGGTTTGTAACCCGTGCGTTTCACCGGTTGAAAACTGGTGCCACAAGGGTTAGTGGGATGGGCGCTTAATCCTTGAAAGGGGCCGGTAGCGTGACGTCGGCGATGAAAATCTGGGGTTCGGTCAGTCCACCACGTTTGCTGGTCCACATGAGTTTCGTGCCGTCGGGGCTGAACACCGGTAGGCCGTCAAACGCCGGATCGAATGTAATTCGCTTTGGATTGCGCCCGTTGACGGGTGCGATGAACAAATCGTAGTTGGGCCGATGGCCCTTCGACCAGGCTTCGTGGTCGACTTGCGTGAAGATCAAGCACTTGCCCGAGGGATGCCAGAACGGGCACCAGTTGAATACGGCGTTGTCGGTGATTGCCCGGTCGTTCCTGCCTTGAGCGTCGATGAGCCGAAGCTGCAGGTTCATCTTTCCGTCGTTGCGCCGGTCCCCGCGATAGAGGATTGTTTTGAGATCGGGAGAAAAGAACGGCCCACCGTCGTAGCCCTTGCCGTAGGTTAGACGTCGCTGGTTCTGACCGTCGGCGTCCATGACATAAATCTCCAGATCGCCGTCGCGCTGGGAGGTGAAAACGATCCTCTTGCCGTCCGGTGAATAACTGCCCTCGGCGTCGTACCCGGGCGCGAAGGTCAGGCGGCGTAGATTCGAGCCGTCCACGTCGGCCGCGATCTGCGACGGCCGGCGGCGCATGGCCAGCGGCGAAGACTGGCGGAGCCTGGTGCCGCCCGCCGTCGCCCGCGTCCTCGACGGCCTCGACCGCGACCGCTGAGCCCGCCCCCGCCGCCGCCGGGCTGGACGGGCCCCTCCTGCGGCTC
>JADFMZ010000339.1 GCA_022563615.1 Planctomycetota bacterium | reverse complement strand
GCTATCTCAAAAGTTTCAACTTGATTTGGAAATAAATAAATCCTTTGAGGTTGTAATTCTGATTTCCCATAATTTCCCAGTTTCCCCTCTTTTCAAATTACAACGAACATGGCGACCAGCTTGGACGGCCACCCACCGTGCTCATAGATAGCGAACAACTCGAATCTGATGATGCCCTGGACAAAAACTTCCGCGAAATGGCCTCAGCAGAGATCGCACGGTTTCGTCGGGATATCATCGAACGCACGGGTGATCGTCAGCAGGGCGAGAACATCTCGGATCAGGATCTGCTTCGCGAAGTCATGAACACCGTGGGCAAAGTCGGCAAACTCGGGCGGATCCTCGGCCCTCAGGGCAAGATGCCCAGCCCCAAAGCGGGAACCGTTTCGCCCGAGGTGGAATCGGTGGTGAAAGAGTTCGTCGCGGGCCGGCTGGAGTTTCGCAACGACGACGGCGGCAACATCCATCTTCCGGTCGGCAAAGTGAGTTTCTCTATTGAGGATCTCAAGGCCAACGTTACGGCTGTGTTGGACCATTTTACGAAGATCAAGCCTGTGGCGGCCAAGGGCCACTATTTCAAACGGGTTTGTTTGTCTGCGACACGGACGCCGTCGGTGACGATCGAGGCTTCGGCGTAGGAATCTCCCTGCGAACCGGCTATTGGCCGGGCGTGGGTATCCAAGACGGAACCAGCTATGAGCAAGACGGTCAAGACGATGGTGACGGATGACCTGCGGGCCCGGTATCGAGAGGTGCGCAGCGCATGTGTCGTGGATTTGACCGGTCTGAACGTCCAGGAGCAACAGGGCCTGCGGGCGACCTTGCGAACCCGGTCCGGACGGCTGGAAGTCATGCGGAACAGTATGGCCCGTCGTGCGTTTCAGGATGGGCCTCTCGAACCGATCGGCAGCGCATTGGTTGGTCCTTGCGCGCTGGTGACCGGTTCCGAGTCGGTGATCGAGCTGGCCAAGGCGCTGGTGGAAGCCGCCCAGAAGTTTACCCAGCTCAAGCTCAAGCAGGCGATCATGGAAGGCGTGCCGGAGCTTCTCACCGTCGAGATCCTGGCCAAGATGAAGAGCCAGCGCGACTTGATCGCCGAGGTGGCCCAGTTGATCGGGTCTCCGGCCCGGGCGCTGGCGGGGTGTTTGGCCTCCCCGCAATCACGGATCGCAGGTTGTCTCAAAGCGTTGGTCGAAAGAGCGGCCTAGGGCGGCCATTGAACTGATTGAAAAACGTTTCATGCTGACTGGTCCGCCCCGGCGGACGAAATGACCCGTAACGGACGGGTCGCCTATCGGTGTGGCGGTTAGACCCATAGAGGAGTTCGGAAAAGATGGCAGATGCACCAGTAGCGGAAGCTCCAGCGGTGGAATTCAGCTCGGAAACGACAGCACTGGCGGATAAGCTCGTGAACCTGACGGTTAAGGATGCTCAGGCGCTAGTGGATTGCCTCAAGAGCGTGCATGGGATTGAGCCGGCCGGCGGGGGCGTAGTGATGGCTGCCGGCGGCGGCGGCGGTGCCGCAGAAGCTGAGGAAGAGCAGACCTCTTTCACCGTAACCTTGGTCGGTTTCGGGGACAAGAAGATTCAGGTAATCAAGGTCGTGCGCACGATTACGAGTTTGGGACTCAAAGACGCCAAAGATCTGGTGGAGGGATGTCCCAAGGCGTTGAAAGAGGATGTCTCGAAGGAAGAAGCGGAAAAGATCAAGGGATTGATCGAAGAGGCTGGCGGTGCGGTTAAGGTGGATTAGCGCCGGCCCCGCAATCCGTCATTGAGCACGTTGAACCAAGATGAAGCACGGGCCTCGGGTTCGTGCTGACACCGACGGGTGTCCGAACGAGGATCGCGCACCGAAGTTGCCCGACCGTTCGTCCAAACCCATCCAGCGCGAAGCGGGATCGACCGGGCGTGTGGGACCCCCGGTCAACCGGAAGCTTCGTTGGCTGTTGATGCGTCCCGCCTGTTGGCCTGGCTGCAACACCCGGTATGGCGCCGGGGTCTCTTGATGCGCCGGGCGCCTCTGTCGCTGGAGTGAGGACTCAACCTAATGGTGACCATCCGTCCCATACGCAACTACTCGAAGGTCGGGGACGCCATGAGCGTGCCCAACCTGATCGGCATTCAAACCAAGTCGTATGCAAGATTTCTCCAGGAAGATGCCGCGCCAGATCAGCGCGAGGGCCGTGGCCTGGAGGCGCTGCTTCGGGAGATGTTTCCGATCCAGAGCTACGACGGGAGCTTGTCTCTCCACTACATCAGCTACGAACTGGGTAAGGCTCGCTATACGCCTGACGAGTGCCGCGAACTGCGCTTGACCTATGGAAAGCCGTTTCGGGTTCGGCTGCGTCTGGTTCGCAAGGACTTGGACGAGATTCAGGAGGACTTGGTCTATCTGGGCGACATGCCGATCATGATCGGCGGCGGCGAGTTCATCATCAACGGTGCGGAGCGCGTGATCGTTTCGCAGCTCCACCGATCGCCCGGGGTGGATTTCATCAAGGACCAGGCTGAGGGCGACCGCGCCTTGCATTCCTGTCGGGTGATCCCCGAGCGGGGAAGCTGGCTGGAAATCGAGGTCACGAAGAAAGACATCCTGGTCGTCAGGATCGACCAGTCGAGCAAGCTCCCCGCCACGGCCTTCCTGCGGGCGATGGACGAGAAATATTCGTCGGATGAGGCGATCATCGAGGAGTTCTTCACCACCAAGGCGCTGCGCACATCGTCGTTGAAGCCGGACATGTACGCCGCTTCAACCATCATCGACGAGGAAACGGAGGAGGTGCTTGTCCAAGCCGGCTGCCCGATCGGGGATGCGCTGGAGCGCATTGAAAGCTCTTCGCGCAAGACCGTACAGGTGGTCACCAAGGTGACCGACGCGCTTATTCTGAACACGCTGGCTGAGGACACCAGTCAGTCGCATGAGGATGCGCTGCTCAAGATTTACGCTCGCCTTCGTCCCGGCAACCCGCCGCAACTGGAGAAGGCCAGGAAGCTCTTCGGCGAAAAGTTCTTTGACGAGAATCGATATCGCCTGGGCAAGGTCGGGCGGTTCCGCCTGAACCGCAAGTTCGAGCTCTCCGGTGACGCGGGCGACATGACGTTGACGGTGCAGGATATTATCCATTGCCTGAAGTACTTGCTCAAGCTTCGTAGCGGCGATTCCACGGTATCCGTCGATGACATCGACCATCTGGGCAACCGCCGGCTGCGTACCCTGGATGAGCTCTGCGCGGACGAGATGCGCAAGGGCTTCCTGAAGCTGCGCCGGACCGTTCAGGAGCGCATGAGCCTGAAAGACCCTGAGCAAATCGGGCGGGTCGCGGAGCTCATCAACAGCAAGTCGGTCAGTTCCTCGATTGATCTGTTCTTCGGTCGCGGTGAGTTGTCTCAGGTTGTGGATCAGACGAACCCGCTTTCTCAGTTGACGCACGAGCGTCGATTGTCGGCGTTGGGTCCGGGCGGCTTGAACCGCAAGCGCGCCGGGTTTGAGGTGCGGGATGTGCACATCAGCCACTACGGGCGGATCTGCCCGATTGAGACGCCGGAAGGCACGAACATCGGCTTGATCGCATCCTTGAGCATCTACAGCATGGTCGACGACTACGGGTTTCTGATCACTCCCTACCGCAAGGTGGGCAAAGATGGAAAGATCGGAGAGGCTTTTTATCTGCGCGCCGACCAGGAGATGCGCGAGGTGTTGGGTCCGCCCGAGGCGGTGGAGCCGGGGGCGAAGCGCGTTCGACCTGGTCATGTTATCGCGCGGTTCAAGGGCGATCTTCGTCGCGTCGAATCGAAGGATGTCACCTATGTGGACATTTCCCCCAAGCAGACGGTCGGGGTGTCGGCGTCGTTGATTCCGTTCCTCGAGCACGACGATGCCAACCGGGCCCTGATGGGTTCCAACATGCAACGTCAGGCCGTGCCTTTGTTGCGGCCCCAAGCTCCGCTGGTGGGCACCGGGATAGAAGGACGGGTCGCCCGAGACAGCGGCCAGGTCGTGATGGCCAGCGTCGAGGGCACCGTGACTTCCGTGACCGGACGGGAGGT
>JADFMZ010000338.1 GCA_022563615.1 Planctomycetota bacterium | reverse complement strand
GGTGAACGACGAAGAAGCAGCCAAGCGGTTGGAGGCGCTTCTGAGGCTGCGTCCGAATCGCCATCGCTGGCGGCTGGCGTGGCTCGAAATCCAAGCCATCCTGCTGGCCGATGATCGGGCGCTGTCGATAGCCCGGACCCAGGAATCTCGAACGGATTTGGATGAGCGGTGGCGGCATCGTTACCGCCTGGCCATGATCGACGCCCTGCGCCGAATGGACCGGCAGGAAGAAGTCTTTGAGTACCTGAAAGCCTGGGTGCAAGATG
Source organism: Planctomycetota bacterium (assembly GCA_022563615.1). Taxonomy (GTDB): domain Bacteria; phylum Planctomycetota; class Phycisphaerae; order UBA1845; family UBA1845; genus JADFMZ01. The sequence continues at coordinate 3,791 of JADFMZ010000338.1, read as the reverse complement.
AAACGGAACCGGGGCCATGGTTGGAGCGGTTGGGGCAGGAATACCTTCGACAGGAACAATTTACCGACGCCGTCGACGTCTACCGGGAGCTACACGACGCGAAACCAGAGGACTGGTCGGCCCTGGGCAAGTTGCTCAACGCGCTGTCGTTGGCCGGCCGCCACGAACGCGCCGCCCAATACGCTCTGGATCGTCTCGAAGACGACCCGGAGAACGACACGGGCATTTGGATGTTGGCTGCGCTTCTGGCGCAAGCGGATCGTTTGGATGACGCGTTGGAATTAGCCCGTAACCGGTTGCTGCGCACGCCGAAACGAGAGGCGTTTCAGGACTTTATTTCGGAGCGACTACAGGCGGCTGAACGCCACGATGAGAATCTCGACTACGTTGAAACGCTCATCGACGAGACGATGGCGCTTAGCCGCGTGTTTCATCAAGACCGAGGCCGACAAAGGATCGAACGGGTAGGTCCACGGCGGAGGTCGAATCGACCCGACGAGCCTTTTACCTTGGGCCGGTTGAAGCAGAGGCTTGCACGGCTTCAGTTGCACCTGGCCCTTGGTTTGATTGGAGCCAAGGAGTTTCATCGAGCCGAAACGCTGGTTGCTGAGTGGCTTGAACAGGCGCGTGACCCGGCCGATCGAGCGCGTTACCTGCGACTGCTGGCCACTAGCCAGCGGCAGCGCGGCGACGAAAATCGGGCGAGCGAATCATTGCAGAGAGCTTTACTGCTTCAGTCCGACGACCCACTGCTGAACAATGACGTCGCCTATGGCTGGATTGACCTTGGGGTGCGTTTGGATGAGGCGGAAACGATGATCCGCTACGCCGTGTGGCGCCGGCCTCGGCAGGCGGCCTATCTGGACACCTACGGGTGGCTGATGTACAAACAGTCGCGGTTCATGGACGCCAAGAAATGGCTGCAGCGCGCCCGGCACGCCTTGCGGCGAGAGGATCCGGTGATTCAGGATCATCTGGGCGACGCGTCATGGCGTTTGGGGCAGACCGACGAAGCGATTGAACATTGGGAGGCGGCGGTTCGCATTTCCGAGCAGCGCGAGGAGAGTGAGGTCGTCAGCGAGGATGAACAACGGATGCGCGAGGCTTCGCCCGGCAAGATTGAAGACGCCCGGGCGGGGCGCGATCCAGCCGTGGCCCCCCTGGCCTCTGGAGAGACGGAAGCACTTGAGGCAGATCAGTAGGCGATCGATTGGATGGGCGTGGAGTCTATTCCGTTTACCCTGGTCGTAGCGTTTATTAGCGGGTGGAGTTTGTGCACTGCTCAAGAGCAGTGGCACACCCACAAGACGACGCATTCCGCACCGAAAGGGAAAGACTCAGGAATTTGGGTACCTGGATTTTGGGACGATCTGATCCGCAGGCATATTAGGAAAGGCCTGCACAAGCGCGCAATGGTAGCCGGCGGTCTTAGGCGATCGTGACGTCGCGCGGGCTAAAGCCCGCGGCTCGGGTGCGGGTCGGGTCGGAATGATGGTCGTATCACGGATGAAACGCGGTACGGGGAAGAACGCGTTTCTGAATCGATCCTTTGTAGCTGGCAATCCCATCGGGAGTTGATTCAATGTCCGGACACTCGAAATGGTCCACCATCAAGCACAAGAAGGCCGCCTTGGATGCCAAACGCGGCAAGGCCTGGAGCAAGCTTTCGCGGGCGGTGACGATGGCCGCCAAGATAGGCGGCAACCCGGCGGACAACCCTCGTCTTCGGCTGGCAATTGATAAGGCCAAGGCCGACAACATGCCCAAAGACACGATCGAAAAAGCCATCAAGAAGGGCACCGGGGAACTCGCAGGGCAGAACTACGAAGACGTGTTGTACGAAGGGTATGGTCCCAACGGCGTGGCGGTGATGTGTCAGGCCGTTACCGACAATCGCAACCGAACCGGCGCCGAGATTAAGAAAATCTTCGAGCGGGCCAATGGAAACCTGGGGCAAAGCAACTGCGTGGCCTTTCAGTTTCAGCAAAAAGGTGTGATCCTGGTGGCGGCGGAAAAGGCCACCGAGGATCAACTCATGGAACTGGCCTTGGAAGCCGGCGCCGAAGACGTTACCTGCTCCGAGATGATCCACGAAATCATCACGACTCCGGAAGCGTTTGAGCAGGTTAGAAAGGCCGTGGCCGACGCAGAGATTGAGATCGAGTCGGCCGACTTGCGCATGGTGGCTGACACCGAAATCACGCTCGATCTTAATACAGCCCGCAAGGTGACCCGGCTCATCGACGCCCTGGAAGACCACGACGACATCGACGCCGTCTACAGCAACATCGACGTACCCGACGACGTGTTGGCCCAACTGGCGAAAGAATAGGACCGTCTAACCATACGTGTTTCGACGCGCCCACGACACTTCGACAATCGCGCAGGCTGAAGCCTGCGGCTCGGTGCTGTTAGAAACTCTATGCTCTTAGGTTGGGGATGCTCCCACCCCAGAGAAAAGAACACTTGGAGATGCACCGTGCCCGATACCCGAACACCCGATTTTTACAATGTGGAATCGCTGCTGAGTGAGGATGAACGGCAGGCGCGCGACGCCGTCGGACGCTTTGTGGATGAGCGTGTGCTGCCGATCATCGCCGACTGCTTTGAGCATGAGCGGTTCCCGTCAGAGCTGATCCCCGAGATGGCGGAGCTGGGGCTGTTCGGCTCGACGTTGACGGAATACGGCTGTGCCGGCTTGAGCAACGTTGCCTACGGCTTGATTATGCAGGAGCTTGAGCGCGGTGACAGCGGCGTGCGCAGCTTCGTCTCGGTTCAAAGCAGCCTGTGCATGTATCCGATCCACACCTACGGGTCCGACGAGCAGAAGCAGCGCTGGCTGCCGGAGATGGCCAGGGGCAAGGCGATCGCCTGCTTCGGTCTGACCGAGCCCGACGGCGGAAGCGACCCCGGCAAGATAAAGACCATCGCCCGCAAGAGTGGCGGCGACTGGATCCTCAATGGGGCCAAGATGTGGATCACCAGCGGCTCAATTGCGGACGTGGCCATTGTTTGGGCCGAAACCGAGGGCGGCCTTCGCGGGTTTCTCGTGGAAAAGGATACGCCCGGCTACACCACGCGGGACATTCCACACAAGTTCTCGCTTCGAGCCTCAGTGACCAGTGAGTTGTTTTTCGACAACTGCAAACTGCCCGCTGCGAGCCTGTTGCCCAAGGCTGAGGGGCTCGTCGCCCCGCTCAGTTGTTTGACCCAGGCGCGATACGGAATCGCGTGGGGGGCAGTGGGTGCAGCCATGGCCTGCTATCGTGAGGCGGTCGAGTTCTGCCGCCAGCGCGTCCTGTTCGGCAGTGCGCTGATCCACAAGCAGCACATGCAGGTTCGTCTGGCGGACATGCTTCGGCGGATCACCATTGCTCAGCTTCTGGTGCTTCAGCTTGGCCGGCTCAAGGACGAAGGCACGATGCACCATACCCAGGTCTCGCTGGCCAAGTGGAACAACGTGCGGATGGCTTTGGATGTAGCCCGCGAGTCGCGCGACATCCTTGGCGCCGGTGGCATCAGTGTCGAGTGCAGCCCCGTTCGTCACATGCTCAATCTGGAAAGCGTCATTACCTACGAGGGGACGGAAACGATCCACCAACTTATCGTAGGACGTGAACTGACCGGCGTCGCAGCGTTCTAGTGCTTCGTTACACCTGGAACGATGGACCATCCAAGGTGCGCAGGTTCATACCTGGTTCAGACTACAGTGTTTTCATTTCTTGCGTATCGCCATTTCAGGAAAATCTCTCGGGGAAAACGGTCGTTGGACCGTTGCAGAAAAATAGAGG
>JADFMZ010000337.1 GCA_022563615.1 Planctomycetota bacterium | reverse complement strand
GGGTGAGTAACGGACAGCGCCCAGTTGTCGTGCGCCATCGCTTTCAAGCGGTGCTTATAGTGATTTTCGTTCAGTCTATGCACTGCTCAAGAGCAGTGGGACACCCGCCAAACGACGCGCGATGGCACCTCAGGACTCCGACTACGCCCTGACCGGGTGGCCTGCCGGCATCGGCTCAGCCCGGCGCCGCGAACGAACCAGAGCCAGGATGCACGCCCCGGCGGTCAGGGCCAGCATCACCCACCGCGTGGCCGGGCTATCGACCTGGGCGACGATGACGCCCATCACTCCCAGCGCGACGATGATGACCACGACCGCGCGCAGCAGCTTGGGTTGATACAGCAGCGGGGTGGCGATTCCGATCGAGCTATAGGTTCCGACCACCACACCGATCATCAGCGCGAAGCTGAAGCCGTGGACGCCCTTGCCCCCGATCACGTACAAAATGCACACCACGAGAAACGTCGTCATCGAGGTCAACACCGTGCGCGACAAGGTCTGGTTCAGGCTTTGATTGATGACGCTGGCAGTGAGGCCTGAGACCTTGCCTCGATTCTCGCGGATACGATCGAACACGACGATCGTGTCGTTCAGGCTGTACCCGATCACCGTCAGGATTGCGGCAACCATCGGCAGATCCACTTTGAAGTCATCGATCAGCAGGGTCGTGCCGATGATCGTGTCATACACGTAATAGCTGAGCGCAACGAGCCCCAAAGTGATCGACACGTCGTGGACCAAAGCCACAATCGCCGCCAGGCCGTACTCTTTGCTGCCGAACCGCAGCCACAGATACGATACGATCGCCAGGAGCGCCAGCACGATCGCAAAGATGGCCCGGTCTCGCGTTTGCCCGGCGATTTGCGGCGCGAACTGGATCACCTTGGACAAGGACTTTTCACTTCCCAATGCCGCCTTGACCAATTCCACCTGTTTGGCGGCCACTTCCTCCATCCATTGGCCCGCCAAGATCGGATCGGCGTCGTACAACAGCGCTTCGTCTACAGCCACGATGGCAAAGCGGCGATAGCCGGTACGTCCGTCCGCAAGATCGGTTTCCTCGCCCAGGGGGATCACTTCCGACTCCCGGATGCGAAGCTGCTCGAATTCAGGCTGAAGGGCCACCTCTAATAACCGTCGGTCGAGCTCCGCCACGGGCAGAGGGTCTTCCAGCTCGTCCAGAACGACCTGGATCGCGACGCCACCGCGATAAGAACGCACATCAAAGCTGGCTTCTCCTCCGATCACGTCGGAAAGATAGCGGTCCTCCACCTCGATGATGTAGAACTCATCCTGGGTCAGCACCTCGTCGCGCACGGTCGTATAGTTGATCGCCCGTTGCACGGACAAGCGCTGCCCCAACACCGCCACAATGGCCTGCTGCACCAACTCGCGATTCGTCTCGATCGTGGAGACTTCATAAGACAGCCCGGCGCCTTCAGCCGCGTCGAGGCTTTCCACGCTTTGCACACGAGCGCTGCGCAGGCGGTCGGCCGCAACATCGACACGCTCGGCTGCGGCTTGGATGAACGACGAGAAAGAATCGACGGTATCCTTGCCCGCCTGCCCGGTCACGATGACCGTCCGCCCTACGACCTCAAGCGTCGCGCCCTCCATTTGCTTCTGAAGCGTAGGGGAGAGCAGGGTGGCGGATTGTTCGCCGGTCAATTCGGCGGAATCGAACGTGAACTGCCCGGGCAACTCGCCCGCGCCGATGCGGCCTTGCGGCAAGAGTTGCGCCGCCCGACGAAGCCATTGTACTGCTGAGTCTCCGTCCGTGGCGGTTACGGCGGCACGGACCTCCTCGTCGGTCATATGCACATTGGGTTTCAGGTCGATCTGCACGCTGGTTCCGCCCAGGAATTCAATGTCGTAGATGGCCTCCTTATGCCGAACGCTCTGGATGATAAAGAGGCCCATGCCCAGAATGACGGCTACCGTCGAAACCGGGTAAGTGAACCGGCGCATGGCCAGCCAATCGATGGAGGGACGGCGGATGATGCGCAGCATCCGAAAATCCTTGAGCCATCCCTTTGCGATCAGCGTGTTGAAGACCAGCCGCGTCACAAACAGCGACGTGAACATGCTGGTGGTGATTCCCAGGCCCAGGACGAGTGCAAAACCTTTCACCTCTTGGCTGCCGACGAAGCCCAGGACGACACAGGTAATCAAGGTCGTCAGGTTCGCGTCCAGAATGGTTGAGAAGGCCTTGTCGTATCCCGCGTTGAGCGCCTTTTTGAAGGGGATGCCGCGATCACGCTCCTCCCGTATTCGCTCGAAGATCAGCACGTTGGCGTCGATCGCCATACCGACAGTCAGGATCAGCCCCGCAATCCCGGGCAGCGTGAAGGTGGCCTGCATCAGGGCCATGATGCTCAGCACAAACAGCAAGTTCATCGCCAGGGCGATGTTGGTCATCCCACCGGCGGCGATGCCATAATAGATCAACACGAATACCGACACGGCGCCAGCGCCCCACACCGCAGCCCGCAGCCCCTTCTCCCGGTTGGTCTTCCCGAGCGATGGGCCGATGGTCACTTCGCTCAGCGGCGTTTCCTTCAACCTGGCTGGGAGCGATCCTGCTTCGAGCATCGTCACCAGGTGTTGTACGCGTTCCGGCGTGAACTCTCCGCTGATCTGACACCGTTCGGTGATGCGTTCCTGGATGACCGCGTGCGAGACGGCTGCGTCATCGAGCATGATGCACAGACTGCGGTTGACGTTGTTGCCGGTCAGTTCGCCGAACAGTCGGCCTCCGCGCGGGTCCAGACGAAAGCTCACCACATTCTGACCGGTCATCGGATTGCGGTCGGAAAAGGCGGACACGAGCTTCCACTTCCTTTGCCCCTTGCCGGCGCCGGCGTGCAGCATTCGATAGCCCGCGTCGTTGTGGGTGAGCACGTAATACCGGCCCGCGTATTCCTCCACGATGGGACGTCCCGGCTGATCCTTCTGGCCCTCCCATACCTCCATATCCTTGATGCTCAGGAAACGCTGCACGTCGTCGATGTGAACCCAGCGGAACCGGTCGCCCGCCTGGGGGCGGGAGCCGACGTGGTCTCGGCGGGCGAAATGCGCCGCGTGCTGAAGGCCGGCGTGGCGCCCGAGAAAATCGTTTTCTCCGGGGTTGGCAAGACGGCGGACGAGCTGGATCAGGCATTGCGGGCCGGCATCCTGCAGATCAACGTGGAATCCGAAGCCGAACTCGACCGCCTGCAACAGGTGGCCGCCCGGCGCGGATGCCGGGCGCCGGTCGCCCTGCGCGTCAATCCGGACATCGATGCCCACACCCACGAGAAGATTTCCACCGGCCGGTTGGAGGACAAATTCGGGATCCAATGGACCCGGCTGCGCGAGGTCTATAAGCGGGCCGCCGGCATGCCCAATATCGCGCTCATCGGTCTCGCCCAACATATCGGTTCCCAGGTGACGGATCTCGGGCCCTTTCGCGACTCTTTCCTGCGCCTGCGCGACCTGGTGGTCATGCTGCGCGCCGATGGGCACGAAATAGAGCGCCTCGATGTGGGCGGCGGGCTGGGCATTCCCTACGACGATATCCTGACGCCGAGCCCGGCCGAATACGGTGCGCTGGCCAGCGAGCTGTTGGGCGGCCTGGGCTACCGGTTGTTGTTCGAGCCCGGCCGGCTGCTCGTCGGCAACGCGGGCATCCTGGTGGCTCGGGTGATCTATATCAAGGAGGGCGCGACGCGGCGCTTCGCCATCATCGACGCGGCGATGAACGATCTGCTCCGCCCCTCCCTTTACGGCGCGCGTCACCAAATCGTGCCGGTCACCGAACCGCTGGCCGGCGGGCAACTGGAAAAACTGGATGTCGTGGGTCCGGTATGTGAGACTGGGGATTCGTTCGGCCTGGACGTTCCGTTGCCGCCCTTGGGCGAGGGCGACCTTGTGGCCATCCGCACGGCCGGCGCCTACGGCGCGGTCATGGCCTCGACCTATAACGGCCGGCCCCTGGTGCCCGAAGTGCTGGTCTCGGGAGCCGCCTTCGCCATCGTCCGCAGGCGCATGGAATTGGACGAGTTCCTGGCCCACGAGGTCCTGCC
>JADFMZ010000336.1 GCA_022563615.1 Planctomycetota bacterium | reverse complement strand
CTACGATTTGTATCTGCAAGTCCTTCAAGATGCTGACAGCGTCAAGGACGCTCCAGAATGACAACGGATGAAATCGGGAACGGCATTCGCACCAGAAACCGGACCGCTTCCTCACGGTCGCGGCTCTGAAAGACGAACCCGACGCGATGGGGTCAGGAACCTTGGAAGGGTAATTGCGGGGCGCAGGGTAGCGCTTCGGCGGTTCGATTGGCTGGTGTTGGGGCCTGGGTTGTGGGTGGGGGCGAAGCCGGGGCGCTTCCCAGCGGGATTGGCCGACGGGTTGGTCCGAGCACGCAAACCGCATCGGGGCCGACCAGGTCAATCAGTCCAGCCAGCAGCTTGGCCTCGCACGTCACGCGCATGGACTGGTTACACGCGACTTGTGCAGCCACGCCGTCTTCGGTGACGACGCTCATGTAGACCGGGCATGGGCCGCCATGTTCGCGTAGCAGCTTGGCGAGTTTCTCGACCGGCGAGTGGGCTGTCACCTGGATGACCAGGGCCCGGGCGAGATCGCGGACCACGTCTTGTTCGAGAATCACCCGCGAAATGCGCAGCGACGGTTCCTCGCGCTGGCGGTCGACAGAACCCTCCACAAACACGATCTGGTCGGGCACGAGCAGTCGGCCATACTTGACGAGGTCGGCGGAAAACAGGACCGCCTCGATCTTACCCTGAAGGTCTTCGATCGTTACCAGCCCCATGGATTTACCCGCATTGCGCCCGGTGCGAGTCTTGACGGTGCGCAGCGCGGAAACCATGCCGCCCAGAACGACCTGGTCACCATCTTTGTGTCGAGCCAGATCCACCGTGGTTGCGGTCGCGCAGGCTTCGATAAGTTTTTCGCAGTTGGCCAGCGGGTGTCGGGTGATGTAGAAACCCAAAGCGGCCTTTTCACGGGCCAACATCTCCGCTTCGGTCCACTCCTCGGTCGACAACGCGGTGGCGCGAGGTTCGGTCGAGGCGACGCTGTCGGCGTCGGCGCTGCCGAACAGGCCCATCTGCCCGCTGCGTCGGTCGAGTTGCACCTGTTGACCCACAGCCATGCTGCGATCCAGCGCCTCAAACAGGGCCCGCCGCATCGCGCCGGTTTCGTCGAACGCTCCGGCGCAGATTAGCGCTTCGAGGGCGCCGCGATTGACGACCGACAGATCGACCCGTTCGCAGAAATCAAACAAATCGCGGAACGGCCCGTTCGCCTCGCGCTCCTCGACAATCGCTCCGACGGCCTTGGCGCCGACGCCTTTGATGGCGCCGAGCCCGAAGCGAATCAACCCTGGCTTGCCCGGTGGCTTGGTGGATTGGGTTTCATCGGAATCGTCGGGACGAACCGCGCGGCGCTCGACGACGAAATCGAACGCGGAACGGTTGATGGCCGGCGCCTCGATGGTAATGCCCATATCCCGACACGCTTCGCGGTATTCAGCCACCTTGTCGGTGCTGGACATCTCAAAGGTCATCAGGGCGGCCATGAACTCGACCGGGTGATAGGTTTTGAGCCAAGCGGTCTGATAGGCCAGCAGGGCATAACCGGTGGAGTGTGCTTTGTTGAAGGCATAGCCGCCGAACTTGAGGATGTCCTCGAAGACCTGTTGGGCGACCTCGCGCGCAACGCCGTTCTTGACGCAACCATTCAGGAACGGCTCGCGCATCGCCTCAATCATTTCGGTCTTTTTCTTGCTGATCGCCTTGGCCAGCCGGAACGCGGCGTTGAGCGGGATTTGACCCAGGCGGTTGACCACGCGGGAGACCTGCTCCTGATACACCATGATGCCGTAGGTTTCTTCCAACACTTCGGTCATGATCGGATGCGGCGTGGTCCAGGGCGCTCCATGCTTGCGGGCGATGTACTCGGGGATGTATTCCATGGGGCCGGGGCGAAACAGGGCGTTGGCGGCGATCAGATCCTCGATCCGATTGGGTTTCATCCGCATCACTACGTCGCGCATGCCGCCCGACTCGAATTGGAACACGCCCTTGGTTTGGCCTCGGGCGAACAGGGCGTAGACCTTGGGGTCGGTCAGGTCGATCTGTTCGAGGTCGATGGATTCTCCGGTGGAATGCTCCGCTAATTGTCGCGCGCGCTCCAGCGTGGTGAGCGTTCGCAAGCCCAGGAAGTCCATCTTGAGCAGGCCGACGCGCTCGACGGTGGGGCCGTCATACTGGGTGACGATCGCGTCCTGCCCGGTGGTGAGGCAAAGCGGAAGGAAGTTGACCAGCGGCTTGTCGGCTACCACGATCCCGGCGGCATGAACGCCGGCGTTGCGGGCGACACCCTCCAGCCGCCGGCCGATGTCGATGATGCGCTTGACCTGCGGCTCGGAGTCGTAGCGCTTTTTTAGTTCGGGCTCCTGCTTCAAGGCGATTTCCAGCGTGATGTGGAGTTGCGCCGGAATGAGCTTCGTCAGAGCATTGGCATCGGCGAACTCCATGCCCAGCACGCGGGCCACATCTTTGACCACCGCCTTGGCCTTGAGCTTGTTGAACGTGATGATCTGGGCGACGTGGCCATAGCGCTCCCGAACGTAGTCGATGAGTTGCCCGCGACCGTTCTGGCAGATGTCCAGGTCGATGTCAGGCGCTTCATCACGATCCGGATCCAGGAATCGTTCAAAGTACAGGCCGTAGCGGATCGGGTCGGGCGCGCTGATGCCCAGACAATGGGCGACCACCGCGCTGCAACCGCTGCCGCGCGCCCCGACGGGGATGCCTTTTCGGCGGGCGTAATCGACGCAGTCCCAGACAATCAGAAAATAGCTGGCGAACCCCTTTCGCGTGATGATGTCCAGCTCGTAGTCGATGCGCTTGCGCAACTCCGGTGTGATATTTTCGTAGCGCTTTTTTGCGCCTTGATATACGAGTTGACGCAAATAGCTCGCATCGTCGAGAGGTTGTCCACTCTTGTCGGTGATGTCCTCCGGCACTTTGTACACCGGTGAGTAGCGCTGAGTCAGATCCAACTCCAGGTTGCACATGTCAGCCACGTGAAGCGTATTGGCGATCGCGTCAGGATAATCTGAAAACAGGGCAGCCATCTCCGACGGGCTCTTGAAATAGAACTGGTCCGTTTCAAAGCGAAAGCGGTCCTCGTCAGCAACCAGCTTGCCCGTGTTGATGCAGCAAAGGACGTCGTGGGCCTCCACGTCGTCGGATTCCAGGTAGTGCACGTCATTCGTGGCGATGGTGGCCACCCCCAGATGCTTGGCCATGTCCACCAGCTCGGGATTGATGGTCCGCTGCGCCTCCAGGCCATGGTCTTGCAGCTCGATGAAGAAGCGCTCCGGTCCGAAGATGTCCAGGTAGGTGGCGGCCAACTCGTCGGCGGCTTTGCGATCCCGATTGAGCAGCGCCCGGGGGATTTCGCCGCTCAAACAGGTGCTCGTGCAGATTAGCCCTTCGGAATACTCGCGCAGGATAGCCTTGTCGATGCGCGGTTTGCGATAGAACCCCTCCAGGTAGGCGAGGGTCGCCAGGCGAATGAGGTTCTGATAACCCTTGAGGTTCATGGCCAACAGGAGCAGGTGGAAGCTGCCCTTGCCGTCGGCGCCTTCCCGGCTGCGGCGGTCGCCGCGAGCCAGATAGGCTTCCAACCCGATGATCGGCTTGACGCCGGCCTTGCACGCAGCCACGTGGAACTCCACGGCGCCGAACAGGTTGCCGTGATCGGTCATCGCCACGGCCGGCATTTGGAACTCCTTGGCCCGCTGTACGAGCGCTTCGATGCGCGTCAGCCCATCGAGCAGGCTGTAATGCGTATGAACGTGAAGATGCACAAAACCGGGCGAGCTCATATGTGGTGGGAACTCCGTTGAGAACGACGCACCATTGCGGCGCTCGTGGTAACCCCATCGCAGCTACGCGGGTGCTGCATGACTCCCGCGCATCATAGCGGCCCGCGTTGGGGTTGTCAGACTGACTCAGTCGGTTTGTGAGGTCGTTTGCGACGCAATGGATTGCGTCACTGGAAGGATGTGATATCTAGAGCCTCCTGTTACGCCAAGTCTCGTAGGCACGGTTGACAATTGATGGCTACGGTTCGGCTCAGTCGTCCCTACGGGACTCGCGCCAA
>JADFMZ010000335.1:2834-4079 GCA_022563615.1 Planctomycetota bacterium | reverse complement strand
GACTTGCTTCAGTTTGCCGATTGACGTATACTTCTAGGCACAAACTGTGGGCGACGGGAGTTGAACCCGCAAGACGGCGAAGCTGGCAGCCTATTCCAGTTCGGCTTCGTTTTCTGTTTCGTCGCGCCCGCGACAAGAGGCCCCGCCGATGAGTTTTCGACTTGACAAGCAAAAGGCGGTTCAAGCGGCTGCAGTCTTGTTGAAGTGCGCCCCAAATTGGCAAATGAGCCGGTTGCGCCTTCTCAAATTGATGTACTTGGCGGATCGCGCGAGCCTTTCTGATAAAGGCCGTCCAATCACAGGTGATCAGATCGTCGCGATGGACCACGGCCCAGTCTTGAGTGGCGTCTATGATTTCATCAAGAATACACATGCTGACCCCGAGCCCTGGCCGTCGCACATTCAGAGCCAGCACCACGATGTCCTGCTGATGTCGGACCCAGGTGTTGGCGATCTTTCACGCTACGAAGTCGGCAAGCTACAAGAACTTTGGGGGGAATACGAGGACATAAGCGATTGGCGGCTCGTCGAGGATGTCGTCGATAAACTTCCTGAGTACCTAGAGTACAAGCCAGCACCGCGATCGCGACGACCGATACCGTTTCGTGCAATTCTCACGGCGGTTGGCCGTGCAAACGACGTTGACCGGATTCTGCAAGAAGCCGCCGAAGAGCGGATGCTTGATCGGCTCTGGGCTCGCGCTACACAGACCGCATGAACGTCGGCGACACGTTTTACCTTAGGGGCCCAGAAAGCAGTAGACCTCACTTGTGGGTTGTGGTGTCCGATCCAGAGATTGATTCAGAGCGGATCGTAATAATAAACCTTACGAGCGACAGCCCTGACAGGGATCGCACCTGCATCGTTAGTGAGGAAGCGCATCCTCGACTCACCCATGATTCATGCGTGAACTATCCCTGTGCGCGGATGTTCTCGAACGAAGAGCTTGAGCGGGCAAAGGGTATCGGCGCCCTGGATCTGCAGGAGCCTTTAGCTGGAGATGTATTGCGGCGCATCCAGCAAAAAGCCGCCGAATCCGAAGACATACGGAACAAGCACCGTCAGATACTGATTGACCAGGGGTTATGCGATGGATAAAGCCTAATGTCTGCGGCCATTGCTTCTCCCACTTTCAGTAGATGAAGCCCTATGTGCCACCATGCAAGCCCCACCGCCGGAGTCCGACAAGCCGAAGAAGCGTGAGATTAAGGGGAAGCGCAAGTAATGGGCCGCCCGGATCACCGG
>JADFMZ010000335.1:0-2824 GCA_022563615.1 Planctomycetota bacterium | reverse complement strand
GCTAAAGGAATAATTCCGATTGTGAAGGTTAAAGTCTGAGGATGAAGCGGCGTACATTCCTGGGAGCGGTGGCGCTTGGGATCCAAGGGATCATCGGGTGCGTGCTCGCCTTGCCCGGCCTGGGATTCCTGCTGGATCCCTTGCGCCGGTCGGGCCGGAGTCGAGGCTTCATTCCGATCGCAACGCTCGATACAGCCGCCTTCGACCGACCGACGCGCGTCGTCATCTCGGCTGACCGGTGGGACGCCTACACGCATTACCCCCCGGGTCCGATCGGACAGGTCTGGCTGGTCCGCGAGGGTCGTGAAGAAGTTGAACCCAAGGTTCGCTGCTATCAGGCTGTTTGCCCACACCTGGGCTGCATCATCGACTACGCCTCGACCCGCGCGAAGTTTTACTGCCCCTGTCACGCCAGCGAATTCGACATCAGCGGTCGACGTGGAATCGGCCCATCCCCGCGTGACATGGATGAACTGCAATGTCGTGTGACGGAGCCGGATAAGCAGGGTCGGCGGTGGATCGAGGTTCGATACCAGGAGTTCCAGACGGGCGGACCCGCCAGGCGAGCAACGACGTAACCCAACGCGGGCGTGGCCCCAATCTCAAGATCGATCGGACGCTGCATGTCCAACTCTCCACCATCCGACGCCGGCCTGCCTGAATTGGCCACGCGACAGCCTCTCCATCGCTCGATCCCAGGCAGCACCATCCTTTTCCTGTTCGGATTGCAAGTCTTCACCGGGCTGCTGTTGATGACCGTCTACAGCCCCTCCACCACAACAGCCTGGAGCAGTGTTTGGTACATCCAGACGCAGATGAGCTACGGCTGGCTGATTCGCGGGATGCACAAGTTCAGCTCGGACGCGATGGTTCTGGTCGTGTTGCTGTACCTCGTCCAGCACCTTCGGGCCCGAACCTACCGGCTTGGGGGTGGTCGGGCGTGGCAGACGGGGCTTTGTCTGCTGGGATTGGTGATGGCCTTAGCCCTGACCGGGTACCTGCTGCCCTGGGACCAGAAGGGCTATTGGGGCACGATGGTCCGAACGAATATCCTGGGCCTGTCGCCGGTGATCGGACAAAGCCTGCGCACGCTGCTTCTTGGGGGCTCCGAGCCGGGCCACCTTACGCTCACCCGGTTCTACACGCTGCACGTTATCGTCTTGCCGGCCATTTTTCTTCTGCTTGTGCGGGCGCGCCGTCTGCGCGCCGGGCATGAATCAACCACCGATCCATCGGACTCCAGCCAACCATCCCACGCTCTTCGTCCGGTTCGGGATCGACTCGGGCCATCCCTGGCCTGGGCTTTCACTTTGATCGCCGTGTTGACCGCGACCCTGGCTGCACACGACTGGCTTGGGAACGAGTTGCTGCACGCGCCGGCGGATCCCACAAGCTCGAACTATCCCGCCCGCCCGGAATGGTTCAACCTGTTCCTGTTCCAATGGCTCAAAGGTTTCTCCGGGCCGACGATGGAGATCGTTGGAGCGATCGTTGTTCCCAGCGCGGTCGTCGCCGTCTTCTTTCTGTTTCCCTATTTCGATCGCCTGTTGCCATCGCGGCTCGCACATCGCGTTGCGTTGGGTCTGGCGGCAACAACATTCATTGGCATCTCATGGTTGACGTTTGCCTCGGTGCGCGATGATCGAAACCCCGCCGATGCACTTGTCGAGGCTGCAAGACAAAAAGAGCGGCAAGGGTTGACTCTCGATGAGGCTGAACAGGCGATCCTTCGCGCTCGGGAGCTTTATCGACAACAAGTTCGGGCGCGGAGCCTGGCCGGCCGGGCCATCGAACTCGCAGCGGTGCAGGGCATCCCGCCGGAGGGGCCTCGATCCCTGCTGTTGCAGGATCCGATCACGCGCGGACCGGAACTGTTTGCGTCCCACTGCGCAAGCTGTCATCGCTTCGACGGCCATAACGCCCTTGGCGAAATACCGGCTGAGCCCGCTACGTCGTCCGACCTGGCTGGGTTCGCCAGCCGATCTTGGATACGCGGGCTGCTTGTCGATCCGGCGTCTGATCGATACTTCGGCCTGATGAAAAAACCGGACGGGTCGCCGGCCCATACGCGGATGTCCAAGTGGATCGGCGAAACGCTGGCCGGGCAGGCCGACGAGGAGCATCGGCGTGAGCTTCTAATCGATTTCGACGCCGTGGCTGCCTATCTCGAAGATGAGTCGCTCCACCCCGGACGGCTCAAGGATGTGTCAACCACCGGCGCGGACGATCCCGATCGCGCTGGCGCCGCAGCGCCGATGTCCGATGACGACCTCCTGATCCTTCGCGGCCGGAGCTTCTTCGTGCGCGTCTGCAACGAGTGTCACCGGTATGAAGGGGAACATTCCGGAACGTTCAAGGCCCCGGAAATGTTCGGATACGGCTCGGTCGAATGGATCGAGTTGATGATCGCCGAGCCGGGGCATCAGACGCGCTACCGAACGCGTGGCCGCGAGCCCGCGCAGATGCCGGCGTTCCGCGATCGTCTTTCGGAGTTGCAGCGCAATCTGCTAGCCCGCTGGCTTTACGATCAAGGGCATAGCGTCGAGGCATCTACCGGGAAAGTGCCCGACGGGGATGACGGCACGAACTAGCGCGCCATCGCCCGCTTGACGGGTTTTCCCGAGCCGCGACCGTAAGGGAGCGATCCTGCGCTCCCGGATTATCTCCAATTGTCTGCTCCCTGACGGTCGCGGCTCGGTTCAGTCCCATCCATCAGATGACGTGTGACGGAGCATTAGCGCGCGAACGCCCGCTTGACGGGTCCGTTGGGAGCCCTACAAGGGGATTAAGGGCGGCGGTTCGCGTTGCCAAGGATCGCAGTGGC
>JADFMZ010000334.1 GCA_022563615.1 Planctomycetota bacterium | reverse complement strand
CGCCAAGCGCCTGGGCCGGGACGCCATTCTCATTGATGCCTCGGCGGACTACTGCGAGATGGCCCGCAAGCGGACGGGTCAGGACGTGACGGCGGAGATGTTCGCGTAGATACCCCTTGACACCCTGTAACGCCTGACGCTACCATATCAGCAGACAGATCGGCACGGAGGGCTTCGGCTGTCCGTGCCTTTCCTTTGCCCGGAGGGACGCATGCCCTGGTATCTCTACCTGACGTTCGGCTTCCCGGCGACGGCATTACTGGCATACGGACAGTGGCTCGGCGCGCGCACGCTTCAGCATGACAGGAGCATCAGCGCCCTTGACAGTCAGAGTGCATTGCGGCTCAGCATGCGCCGCGATGATCGACAGGCCATCAACCAGCTGGGCGAGAAGATCGATGGACTCGCCACAGAGGTGGCCGGCCTCAGTGCTCAAATGGGGATGCTGATCGATGGCAAGGCGTGATCTCACGGTCAAGCAGCGCAAGTGGCTGAAGCTCTATGTCAAGCTCGGCAATGCCACTGAGGCGGCCATGCAGGTCTACGATTGCAAGGACCGGGAGATCGCTGCCAGCGTGGGGTGTGAGAACCTCACAAAACTCAAGGGGAAGTACACCGAGGTCATGGAGGCGGCTGGCATTGATGATGCGTTCCTGGCCGGGGTGCTGAAGGAAGGGCTGGAAGCCACCTCAGTATCGCGTGCGCAGAAGGATGGGAAGTTCGGGGACACAGAGGTGGACGTGGACTACCAGGCCGTCCAGCCCGAGGATCCCGACCCGTTTGACGCGCGCCCGTCGGTGGGCGCGCCGGAAACGAACGGCCCGCATCAGCCAACGCACAGGCCACAGAAAGATCGCCACCATTCCGGATAATAGCGCCACGAACAACGCCAAGGCTGTCGTGCCGACCGCAAACCCCGCGCCGGGACCGATATACGCCTGGGCCGGCGATTGAAGCAATAGCAGCACGAACGCACCGGTCACTACGATCCTGTGCAGGGATTGCGTCACGTCGCGCCCGGTTCGATTGGAGTTGGTGGTCGTCATTGCATGTGCATCCCGAAACCGAAATGGTACCAATTTCCCGGGCTGACTACAAGCTGCGCACTTCAGTCCGGCCGGCTCACGATCGTCGATGATATCGGCGGTCGCGTATCGTTGGGAAGCAGTTACACATCGGACACCGTCTATGTGGGTTTGGATTCGGATCTTCGGACGTCGGGCGGTCGATCGGAAGCGAACCCGCCCAGATTGGCGAACGTCGGACGCGTCGTTAGAATAATGCCTCATGCCTGCACGAAGCTGCATGGAACCAGACTATCCCAAAGATGATCGCAGACGTTTGAGGAGGAGTTCAATGAACGTAATAAGGTTTTCAACGGCCGTTGTCGTTGCAGCGACGTTGGCCTTTGCGCCCCGTACGAGCGCCACCCCGCCCGATCAGCCGGCGCCCGAATCGATCGCAAGCCGTTACCGCGCCGCCGCCGACGAAATCATCCGCCATACCATGAGCGGCAACGATGCTTACAACAAGCTGGAGCATCTTTGCCTGACCATTGGTCATCGGCTTACCGGCTCATCACAGCTCAACGAAGCCATCGACTGGGCCATCGAGGCGCTAAAGAGCGACGGCCAGGAGAACGTTCACAAGGAAAAAGTCATCGCGACGCACTGGGTGCGTGGTCGTGAATCGGCGATGATGATCGAGCCTCGGCTAGAACCGCTGCGTATGTTGGGCCTGGGCGGCTCGGTGGGAACACCTGAAGGCGGAATCACGGCTAGGGTCGTCGTCGCGGAAGATGAGGACGCGCTGCGTGCCCTGGGCGATCTCGTCCGAGGAAAGATCGTCCTGTTCAACAAAGCCATGCCTCCCTATGACGTCGAACAGGGTTCGGGCTACGGGCCGACGGTCAAGTATCGCACACACGGCGCCCGGTTCGCCTCGGCAAGCGGCGCGGTGGCCTGCCTGGTACGCTCGGTTACAGCCCACAGCCTGCGAAGCCCACACACAGGGGCAATGCGCTATGGCGACGCCGACCGAAAGATTCCCACCGCCGCCATCTCCGTCGAAGACGCCGAGTTGATAGCACGACTTATCCGGCGCGGGATTCCGGTGACAGTCAAGCTCGAAATGCAGGCCAAGACGCTGCCGGACACCGAGACCGCCAACGTCATCGCCGAGCTTCGCGGCACTACCTGGCCGGATGAGGTCGTCGTGATCGGAGGGCATATCGATTCATGGGATGTCGGGCAGGGCGCCCACGATGACGGCGGCGGTTGTGTGATGGCCATGGAAGCGATCAACGTACTCCGCAAGCTCCATCGAATCCCGAAGCGGACGATTCGCGTCGTGCTCTGGACGAACGAGGAGAACGGACTGGCCGGCGGACGGGCCTACGCCAAACAGCACGCCGACGAACTGAATAAGCACATCGTAGCCATCGAGAGCGACAGCGGAGTATTCACCCCGAAGGGCTTTTCGATCGGTTGCGCTGATGAACGGCGCGCCGAGGCGGCGGTCAGGCAGATGAACGATATCCTCAGTCTTTTTTCGTCGATCGGCCCGATGAACGCCAAGGTCGGCGGAGGCGGGGCCGACATCAGTCCGATGAAGCCGGCCGGCGTCCTCTTGATGGGGCACCGCGTCGAGGGATCCACATATTTCGACTATCACCACACCGAGGCCGACACCATCGACAAGGTCGATCCCGAAAAGCTGTCACAGAATGTCGCCGTTCTGGCGACGGTCGTCTACATCCTGGCCGACATGCCGACGCCTCTTGGGGGAGATCCCGATCCCTAGAGCATTCCCCGTTTCTGCAGTCCGAGCCGCAGGCTTCAGCCTGCGCGACTTTTCGACGCATGATGCACAACAAACGACAAATAACCCGGCATACCAAATCTGGAATCGCCGTAGCACCGTGTTTCGCTGGTTTCGCAACGATCCGGGCCGCCGCAACTCGCTCGCCCCGTCCGAAATATCGGTTGGCCGGGAGGCCCGCCCCACCTTGCCCGTCGCCAAGCCGTACTACGAGCGTCGATAACGTGCCGGGGCCCCGCTGTCTGGGTAAACCGTGAATTATCGCTGCAATCATCGAACCCGGACGATACGACCGATTTTGGGACGCCCGTGGCCTCAAGACTCATGCAACAAGTTTAGGCCTTTACTCCGGGTCGTTTTGGACCCTATCATCTGCACGTGGTGTCGGGTGGGCCGGCTCCTATGAGGCCGTAGCTCAGGGTACCGGTTCCCGCCATGGGGGGGATGAACCGCCACTTGGGTTCCTTAGGGTTGAAACACCTTTGGGTTGAAACGCGGGAACGTCGAGGGGTTGGGGAAGAAATCATACGCTCGGGAACTTTCGTTGCATTGAACGACACGGGGAATCGGGGCTCCTTCCTACAAGTGACGAAGGAGGGTGCGACCGCAAGTCAGATCACCGCGCCCCTGGCGCAAGGTCATGTGAGGTAAACGCAATGCGTAGAGGATTATTTACGATTGGCCTATTGACGGTAGGTATCGTTGCGGCGATCACAACGGTGCTCGCGGCTTCCGAGTCGCGCAAGGCCAGAAACATCGGACCCGTGACGCAGCAGGCTTCTGTGGAGAGGGGCTCCGCCAAGACCCCCCACCGGACGTCCCGCAAAGCAGGACCGACCGTAACGGCATCGGCGGCCACGGCAGGCGCAGAGGCTACGGAACCTAAGATGATCGCCAGCCCAAGAACACTTGTCACACCCATTTCCTCTCTGAAGCGACTCGGCAGCGGTGTGGCCGGTGTCCCTCCGGGAACTACCGTCTACCGGAATGAAATCGACCCCGCCATTGACGTCTACACGCCCGGTGCAAACCAGCTCATGGCCGACGATCTGCAACTTGCCGGCGGAACGGCCGGGGGTGGATGCGACCTGGTATACTACGAAATCGGCGTGTTCGGCTTTGGAGACCCCAAAGGAACGGACACCGTTGACATCCAGACCGTCCTGCTCGACGGCAATCCTTGCGATGCAGGCTCATCCGTCATTGCCGGCACGGAGGGGGAGTTCCTCGGCGTGGCCAACAATGATGCGTTCGTCCTTTCTGTCACGC
>JADFMZ010000032.1 GCA_022563615.1 Planctomycetota bacterium | reverse complement strand
TGCCACCTTGGGTATCCCGCAATCCCACAACCACTCAACAAATTCAATGGCTTCCGCCTGCTCCAGTTGCCTACCCTTGAACCACCTTGCTCCGCTAACAGCCAGGTATGTGCAGGGTGGGAAGGCGATAAGCATATCCCACCCAGTATAAACACGCAGAATATCCTTGATGTCAAGCTGGTAATGTTTACCTGATGACTCAGTGGGCAGGAAATCGCAACTCCAGGCATCATGTCCTTTCTCGGCAAATGCTTCTCTTACTATGCCTGAAAATTCGCAGGCTACCAGAACCTTCATTTTTAATATATACCCTTGTTTATGATTCTCGCTATTTGTTTGAGTTCCCGCAACCATTCCCACTGCCCAGTCAGTCTGGCAGATTCCATATCGCCCTCAACTTGCTCAAGATGGAAAAATCGGTCAATGTCGGCGTCCACGCGAAACGCCTCAAAGCAGGCTGGAACCAACGATTACCTGCTCCGAGTGCTACGACTTTGAGTTTGCGATTGCCCTGCCTATGAGGCTCAGCAGGGAACGCAAGCTTGCGTCGAGACCGCTAGAGCATTTCCCGTTTTGGTATACCGTGTCACTCGGCATTTGTAGTTCGTCTTACCGCGAGAAATCGCGCAGGCTAAAGCCTGCGGCTCGGAACACAAAAAAGGGAAATGCCCTAACGGCGCCAAGACCGCCCTGTTGTGTACTCGCTGCGTCATGATGCGATCTTACCCTCACCTCTCACCAGTGTAATGAGCTGATCCACAGTTTCGACGGTGAAACTTTCCTTCCGCCCGTCCGGCCAGCGCACCTGAATATCGTCCAATCTGAAGTTCTCGCCCAGTCCGAAGTGGGCAAGGGGCTCACTCGCGGACAAATAACCAAAGCCGCCGTTGATAGTCCGGACAATGCGGTGCCGGCCGCTACGCACCGTCACCCTGGCGCCAAGCGCGTCGCGACGCCATCTCGGATCGATCGCGCGGACGGTAAGCCAGTGTCCCTTCCGAGGCGCATCATTGCGATAGAGCCGCACCGGCCCCTGTATGTTACTGACCAGAACGTCCAGGTCGCCATCGTTGTCCATATCGCCGACGGCCAACCCCCGGCTGATTTCAATCGCGCCGCACAGAGCATCCGAAGGACCGAGACAGGGACGGAATCGTCCGGCGCCGTCATGGATATCCTCATTGATATAGAAGAGGTTCGGCTCAGCCAACTGATCCCACGGGGCCGGCGGGACTGCGCCGTCCAGGGCCTTTCCACGAAACGCCCGACCATTCACCACCAGTAAATCCAGATCACCGTCGAGTTCGACATCGAAGGCCGCGGTCCCAAAGCCCGTGTACGGCAGGCACCCTGCAGCCAGTCCCCATTGACCCGTCACGTCGCCGAAACCCAGCTCCGCCCCCAGATTCCGGTAGGCTGTATTCGTCTGCCCCTCAAGGTGGGTGACGAAAAGATCCATCCGCAGGTCGTTGTCGAGGTCGGCGGCTAAAACGCCCATGCCCGACTCCGCCTGACCGTTCAGGTCGAACGCTGCCCCCATCAACATCGCCGAGTCTCGAAAGGTGCCGTCTTTCATGTTGATCCAGAGCTGATTGGCCTCCAGATCGTTGGCTACGTAGATGTCCACCCACCCATCGTCGTTCAAATCCTCACAGACGACGCCCAAACCCGGGGCGCTTACAGCCGCGATTCCAGCCCGCTGGCTGATATCCGTGAAGGTGCCGTCGCCGTTGTTGTGCAGGAGCACGTCGCTGAGATAGGGAAAGTTCTTGGGTCCGCAATAGTCCGGACGACCCACGCCGTCGGTGCATTGTTGGGTCGGGTCGTAGGACACGTAGCGCGACACGTAAAGATCAAGGAAGCCGTCGCGGTCGAAGTCGCAAAAGACAGCCGACGCGGACCAGTCGTCCACCTTGATCCCTCCGGCTTTCGTTATCTCCTCGAAGGTGCCGTCACCTCGGTTGCGATACATCCGGTCGAGTCCCAGGTTGGTCACGTACACGTCAACATCACCGTCGTTGTCGATGTCGCCCGTGGCTATTCCCATGCCGTATCCGGTATCACCGAGCCCCGAAGCAGCGGTCACATCCTCGAATCGGCCGTGGGGCCCTTGGCGAAAAAGGTGATTCATCGGCACCGGGCCTTCCTGCGGACGACCCCATGAAAACGCCCCATTGGTCAGGTAAATGTCGAGGTCGCCGTCGGAGTCGTAGTCAAACATCGCAGCCCCGGCGCCCATGACCTCAGGCATGTGCCATCGGCCGGCGGCTCCGCTTTCGTGGGTGAACTCCAAGCCGACGTCCCGGGCGACCTCCACGAACCACGGGGCTGTTGGATCGACACTCGGCTTCGCCACGTCCGGCGGCGCCGCGCGCTGGCCGTCTCGATCGCACCCGCCGGACCACCCAGGCGCCAGAAAAACGCCATAGGCGCACAACCACTTCAACGACCTGCACGATGATCTGAATACGGGCATCGATTGATTCCCTTGTCGATGGGGGAATGAATGACTGCCTTTGCGCAGCAGAAAAGACTTTCGAGTGAACAATTCTACCCGATCCAATCGCGCCCGCCAGCGCCATCACACTCAAAAGGGGGCCGTAACACTTGCGGCGGCATTGATCAGAACCCCAAGCGCAAGCGTGGGGCATCACCGACGAGAGCGCAGCACCTGGCCACCGACGTCGATGCAAGATACTCGTGAGCGGGTTCATGCGAAGACTGGCCTATCGCGCGAAAAGGTGATAGGTTGTGTGTGATCGAGAGTGGTCAGGCTTGTTGATAGGGTTGTTGGCAAGCGTCATGGAGCATTACGGCGGCGCGCGGTGAACCGTTGGAGCCTATCCCATGAACCCTTGTGGCACCGGTTTTCAACCGGTGAAACCGGCGATTCAACCGGTGAAACGCACGGGTTACAAACCCGTGCCACACTTATTGGGGGAGGCTCTTAGGATCTCCCGGAGGCGACGCACGCCTCGTTGCGAAACCACTCCACAAACCGCGCCAGTCCAGTGCGGATGTCGGTCGTCGGTTCGTATCCCAACTCGCTACGGGCTAACGTGACATCCGCAAAGGTACACACCACGTCGCCCGGCGGCGCCGGCAATCGCTCGATTGTCGGCTTCTTGCCGGTCGCTTCCTCGATCAGAGAAATCAACTCCGACAGCGCGACCGGATGAGACTGCCCGAGATTATACACGCGGTACCCCTCGCAGCGTTCGATGGCGCGCATCAGACCATTGATAATGTCGTCAATGTAGGTGAAATCACGCCTCATGCTCCCGTCGCCGAATACGGGAATCGGGCGACCCTCGTCGATCAGTCGCACGAATTTGTGAATCGCCAGGTCGGGTCTTTGCCTCGGGCCGAACACCGTGAAGAATCGAAGACACGTTACGGGAAAGCCATACAAATGGTGGTAGGTATGACACAGCAGCTCTCCCGCTTTTTTCGTCGCTGCGTAAGGCGAAATCGGGTGGTCGACCCGGTCGGTCTCCGCAAAGGGAACCTTCTTATTGTTGCCATAGACGCTGGAGCTGCTTCCGAAGATGAACTTGCACCGCGGCTGACGGCGGCACGCTTCCAACATCGCCAACGTCCCGCCGACGTTGACATCCTGATACAACAACGGCTGCTCAATAGAGGGTCGGACGCCCGCGCGCGCCGCCAGGTGCACCACGACATCCACTGAGTCGTCGATCACCTTGCAGGCGCGCTCGGCATCGCGGATGTCGGCTTCGACAAGCGTGAAGTGCTCATGCGTTAAGGCTGTGGACAGGTTGCGCCGCTTGACGGCGGGATCGTAGAAGTCGTCGAAGCAATCCAGCGCGACGACTTCATGTCCATTGCGGAGCAGGGCCTCGCACAAGTGCGACCCGATGAATCCCGCCCCGCCGGTCACAACCACCTTCGTCATGCGATGGTTCCCTTACCCGGTCCGGCTGAAGGTCGGCCGATGCAGACATAGTGAAAACCGCGCTTGGCCATCGTCGTCGGCTCGTAGAGGTTTCGCCCGTCAAAAACCATCTTCTGCCTCATTTTGGACGCCATCAAGTCGAAGTCGGGCGTCCGAAACGTCGGCCAATCCGTGAAAATCACCAGCGCATCAGCCCCATCCAGTGCGACGTAGCCGTCTTCAAACATCGACACCGCATCACCGAGCACAGCCGCCGCATTCGCCATCGCCTCCGGGTCATGGGCCCGCACCGTCATCCCGCGATCCAAAAACATCTGCACCGCATCGATCGCCGGCGATTCACGCACGTCGTCCGTGCGGGCCTTGAACGCCAATCCCCACACCGCCAGCGTGGTCTTGCCGCAGGCGTCACCGAAATGGTCCATGACCCGTTGCGCAAACACCCGTCGTTGACGTTGATTCACCTCGCGGGCGGCTGCAACGATGTTCATCGGCTGGCCAACCGCCTCGCCCATCGAGACCAAGGCGCTGACGTCTTTCGGGAAGCACGAACCCCCGAAGCCGACCCCCGGAAACAGAAACGACGATCCAATCCGCGAGTCTGAACCGATGCCGCGCCGAACGTGCTCGACGTCCGCCCCCAGGCGATCGCAGAGCCCCGCGATCTCATTCATGAACGATATTCG
Organism: Planctomycetota bacterium; assembly: GCA_022563615.1. Taxonomy (GTDB): domain Bacteria; phylum Planctomycetota; class Phycisphaerae; order UBA1845; family UBA1845; genus JADFMZ01. Next base: position 9,868 of record JADFMZ010000032.1, on the reverse strand, counting down.
CGTAGCCAGGATCGCGTTGGCTGCATACTTGGTCATCTCCGCACTGGCTGGGTCCATCACCAGAATGCGTTCGCCGCGACGCATGAAGGGTCCGTACAGCTCGCGCATGACGTCCACCGCATCCGAATTCGTCGCCCCGATGACTACGCGGTCGGGCTTGGTGAAGTCTTCGATGGCCGCCCCTTCCTTCATGAACTCCGGGTTGCTGACGTAGTCAAACGGGTGGTCGGTGTGCTTGGCGATGGTCTCGCTCACGCGGGCATGGGTTCCGACCGGCACCGTACTTTTCATCACGAAGATGCGGTATCCGTCCATCGCCCGCCCCATGCTCCCAGCCACATCGAGGATGGCGGAAAGGTCGGCTGAGCCGTCCAACGCGGGCGGTGTGCCAACCGCCAGGAAGATGACCCGGCCGTGTTGAACCGCCGCTTCGAGGTCGGTGGTGAATGTGAGCCGGCCGGCCTTGACGTTCGCATGGACGATCTCCGCCAGGCCGGGCTCATAAATAGGCATCTCGCCGGCGCAAAGCCTGCGGATCTTATCCTCGTCGCAATCCACGCACACGACATGGTGGCCGCTGTCGGCGAAGCAAGCCCCCGCCACCAGACCGACATAACCTGTGCCCACGACCGAAATGTTCATCGCCAATCTCCAGCAGTTCTTACGACGGCCCTGGAGCCTTTCCCACTAACCCTTGTGGCGCCTAACCTTTGTGGCACCGGTTTTTAACCGGTGAAACGCACGGGTTACAAACCCGTGCCACACTTAATTGGGACACGTTCTTACCAGAACGTCGACGATACGTTGGGCTGCGTTGCCGTCCCAAAGCTCCGGGCGTCGCGACAAATCCGGCGGATGTTCGCACACTTCGCGGAATGCAGCCAGAATAGCTTCGCCATCGCTTCCGATCAGACGATTCGTGCCCTGCGAAACCGTGATCGGTCGTTCAGTGTTTTCGCGCAGCGTCAAACAGGGCACGCCCAGAATCGTCGTTTCCTCCTGGATTCCACCCGAGTCGGTCAGCACGACAGCCGCGTTAGCCGTCAGCTTGAGAAAATCCAGATACCCGAGCGGCTCCACCATCCGCAAACGGGCGATGCCCTCGGCCCGCGATTCCAAACCCAAAGCTGCCAGGTTTTTCCGCGATCGTGGATGCATCGGGAAAACAACCGGCATCTCCTGACATATTTTTTCCAGGGCGCCAAGTATGGACGAGAAGACCTCGACGTTATCCACGTTGCTCGGGCGATGCAGCGTCAGGACCGCGTATCGCCGTGGCTGTATGCCGAGCGTTTCAAGGATGGTCGATTCTTCCGCGCGGGACCGGCTGCGCAGCAGCGTATCGATCATCACGTTTCCAACCAGATGTACCTTCTCGTCGGCGACGCCCTCCCGCTTGAGGTTGTCCACACCGCTGGGCTCGGTCACGAACAACGCATCGCTGATGGCGTCGGTGAGGACGCGATTGATCTCCTCCGGCATGGTGCGGTCGAAGCTCCGCAGCCCCGCCTCGACGTGGGCGATCCGAATCCCCAACTTCGAAGCCACCAACGCACAGGCCAACGTACTGTTCACGTCACCGACGACAAGAACCCAGTCGGGTTTCTCTTTCAGGCAGACCGGCTCGAAGCGCTCCATCACCTGCCCCGTTTGGACGGCGTGGGAGCAGCTTCCCACCTCCAGGTTGACGTCCGGCTCCGGGATGTTGAGCTGCCCGAAGAACAGCCGGCTCATCCTTTCGTCATAGTGCTGGCCGGTGTGGACGAGAAGCGTCCGAACCCCGTCGGCGCGCCCCAGCGCGTCCATGATCGGGGCGATTTTCATGAAGTTCGGCCTGGCGCCGCAAACGCAAACGATTTTCAGCATATCCCTCACCACGCGCTGCCCTCTGCCCTGTTATCGACCCCGTACCGGCCCATCTACAACGACGTGACAGCCCGCCGATTCCACGGTCCCCAGCCGACCCCGTGCACGACGCGACGCGAGCCTGCCCGAGACCCCTCTTGATCGGAGGACGCAAATCAGAACAGGGGGTACAGAAACGGCGCCAGCGGGGATGATCCAGCAAACACCATGATGGCGCCGACCAGCAACAGGACGGCGAGCAGCGGGATCATCCACCACTTCTTCTCTTCTTTCACGAACAGAAAGAACTCTTTGATTAGCGATTGCTTAGCCATAATCGAAAATCGTCGTCTGATCCGAATCCTATGCTCAAGATGCTGCCGAGTCACTGACGGGATGACTCCGGACTTCCGAAGGCGTAGCAGGAAGCCTACCTAGCGCGCCACTGCGGTGGCGGATTCCTGCGATGGTAGCGATCCACTCCGTCGTCGCCGAACCCGAAACCAACACTTGTAAACAGTATCGACCCCTCCGACTCTGGCGAGGCACCCTCAGGTCCTATAACCAGAATACAAGGAATCGTAGGCTGTCCTCTGACGAAGAGCCGCATCGGATCCCTTCCGAAATGGCTCCTTGTCTTGGTTCTCAACTAAATACACCTGATCTTGACGATCCGTGTAGGCCCCGGAGAATTATGCGATATCGTCATCGTCGGGGCTGTCGTGCTGCCAAAATCATCTTTTCGAAACCTGTCGACCGACTTAACAAAGAGGCTTCATCAAAGTGACCGCCCTATGAGAGCGATAAACCGAGAGCCCATGCGTGCCGCGTAAGGGTGAAAAAGGCCGTTGAATCTCCAAGATATGAAGGGTATGCTTTGGCCGTCCCGGTCTGGCGGTGGGCCGAGATACCCAGTTCGCTGTCTTTGGATCTTCGGTTACGAATCCGGCCGCCGAAGCCGGATCGTAGCGCCCGCCATAATCCGATTCGTGTCGGTCGGGGGGTCCGGATAATCGAGACTTATGCGTTGGAGGCAAGAGTGTTTACGGTCGACAAGAATCCAACCACCAGCATGCTTCGGAAGTTCGGCGTCGCCATGTTCTTCGGCTTCGGTGTCTTGGGGGCATTGGCCTGGGCGTCACAGTCGTTCGGCGACCGCTCGGTCGGTGGCTTCACCTGGTCCGGACACTGGACTCAGGTAGCGTCCTTGTGTCTATGGACCCTCGGCGTGGCGCTTTTCGCGATCAGCTTCGGCCCGCGTGCGCTTGCCCGCCCGGTGTACGTCGGCTGGATGACGGTCAGCATGGCCATCGGAGTGGTGATGTCCACGATCCTCCTGACCGTTCTTTTCGTGGTTCTGTTGCCGCCGTTTTCGCTGGTGGTTCGGCTCGGCGATCCTTTGCGAAAACGACTCGGACATTCGCCGTCCTACTGGTTGCCGCATAAGGGTCACGAACCGACGTTGGAACGGATGAGGCGACCGTTCTAGCACAAGCCCTATTTTGTGTAGCGGTTCAATGAAGGTTTCTTCCGGAAGATTTTCCCGGAATGACGATACACAATGGATGAGAACGTTGTAGGCACCGGCGCCGCATCGGTGCCTGGAGGGTCAATGCGTTGAACGTTCTGGGCATTTCCTGTTACTATCATGATTCTGGCGCGGCGTTGGTATGCGACGGACAGCTCGTCGCCGCCGCTGAAGAGGAGCGTTTTAACCGCCAGAAACACTTCAACGAGTTCCCTGAGCAGGCCATCGCCTACTGCCTTCGCGAGGCGGGCCTCACAATCGACCAGATCGATCACATCGGCTTCTATGAAAAGCCGATGGTCAAGTTCAATCGCATTCTGGAGACGATCCTCGCCCGCTGGCCTCTGACGCTTCGCCCTTGGCTCAAGGCCATGCCTCTGTGGCTGGGCAAGCGTCTTCGAATCGGCAAGGAAATTCAGGACAAGCTCGGCATCGACAAGGAAATCCTGTATTGCCAGCACCACCTCTCGCACGCAGCCAGCGCGTTTCTCGTATGTCCGTTTGAAGAGGCGGCCATCATCACCGCGGACGGCGTCGGGGAATGGACCACGACGGCATGGGGTGTCGGGCGGGGAACGTCCATTGAAATAACTCACGAGATCCGCTTCCCGCACTCCGTTGGACTTCTGTTCAGTGCGATCACCGCCTACCTGGGTTTCCGGATCAATGACGCCGAATGGAAGGTCATGGGCCTTGCGCCATACGGCGAGCCGAAGTACGTGGACAAGTTCCGCGAAATCGTGGACATCAAGGAAGACGGCAGCATCCGTTTTAACCTTAGCTACTTCGCGCATACCTATTCCACAACTCGAACGTTCACCCGCCGATGGGAAGAACTGTTCGGCCAACCGCAGCGCCGCCACGAAGCCGAGCTAACCGACTTCCACCGCGACATCGCCGCGTCCGGGCAGAAGGTGGTCGAATCGATCATGGTCAAGATGGCCACCCACGTGCATCGTGAGACGGGCATGGAGAACGTTTGTTTGGCCGGCGGCGTCGCATTGAACTGTGTCGCCAACTGGCGGATCCTTCAGGAGTCCGGCTTCAAGAATATCTTTATTCAACCCGCAGCCGGCGATTCCGGCGGCGCCCTCGGCACCGCCTTCTATATCTACAACACCGTCCTGGGCAATCCACGAACGTTCGTCATGAAGCATTCTCTCTGGGGGCCTGGGTTTACCAACCAGGAGATCCTTGCCGAGCTCAACCGGGTCGAGGCTGTCTACGAAACGATTGAAGACGAAGAAGAATTGCTCGAGCGCACCGCAGGTATGATCGCCGACGGCAAGGTCGTCGGCTGGTTCCAAGGCCGCCTCGAGTTCGGCCCCCGAGCACTCGGCGCTCGATCCCTTCTGGCTGATCCGGGCAACCCGAAGATGAAGGAGATCATCAACGCCAAGGTGAAGTTTCGCGAGGCTTTTCGCCCGTTCGCTCCTGCGGTTCTGAAGGAACACGCCCACGAGTATTTCGAAATGCCGCCGGGCATGGACGCGCCGTTCATGTTGCTTGTTCCGAAGGTTCGCAAAGACAAGCGGAAATCTCTACCGGCCGTGACCCACCAGGACGGCACGGGCCGCGTTCAAACCGTGACAGCGTCGGATAACGGCCGCTACTACCGGCTCATTCAAGCCTTCGGACGAAAAACGGGTGTTCCAATCGTGCTCAACACTTCGTTCAATGTTCGTGGCGAGCCCATTGTCTGCACTCCGGCCGATGCCTACCGCACGTTTGTTAACACGGGTATTGACGCCCTCGTGATCGGCGACTTCCTGATCACCGAAAAACCCGATGTCGTGAACTACAACGCAGGCATGCAGCGTAGCATCCGCCTGGAAGCGGATATGCGAACCGACGAAAGCGTAACGATCCGGTAGAGAACCGGAGCGGCGTGCCGGTTGTTCAGGCTTCCTCTTGGTCCCTTAGTGTGATGTCCATTCGGCTTCTTCTTCTTTCCGCGATCATCATCGGCTTGGCGCTGTACGCTTGGCGCGACTGGTTCAAGTCACTTTGCGGGCTGATTCTGCTTACGACCATTCTTGAACATCCCGAAATGCCCAAGCACATCATGGGGATTCAGGGGTTGAATCCCTGGAATACGTTGCTGGCTGTTGTTGTCGTTGCCTGGTTGTGCGCGCGTCGTCGCGAGGGTCTGCGCTGGGATCTTCCTGGCTACGCAGGATGGGTCTTTCTAGGTTATGTCGGCTGCACGTTTGTCGCTTATGTACGGGGTGTGTTTGATTTGTCGAGCTTCCCCTCGGAGCACCGTGAGTCCTTCCTTGGATTCACGACGGACGAGATCATCAATCCGATCAAATTGATGGTGCCCGGTCTCATGCTCTATGACGGAGCGCGCAGCCGGAAGCGCATCGTTCTAGCGCTGACGTGCGTGCTCCTGGTCGGCGTGGGCTTTGCTCTTCAGATCATCAAATATGTGCCCCTTGGCGTATTGGTCGATCCCTCTGATTTCATGAAGTTCCGGTACCGCATCAACCGGAATACCGGAATGGATCCAAACGATATCGCCATGATTCTCGTCGGCACGTTTTGGTCCATGATGGCTACCCTGGTCATTTGGAAAAGGAGACGCGGGCGTGTCCTTGTCGCCGGCGCCGCGGCCGTTCTGCTTGTCGGGATCGGCCTGTGCCAGTCCCGCGCCGGATATGTCAGCTTCGTGGGTGTGGGCATGTTGTTCGGAATATTTATATGGAGACCGTTGTTGGGCATACTTCCTATGATGGGAATCGTCGTGTTCCTTGCGGTGCCCAGCATTCCCGCGAGGCTGGGCATGGGTTTTGCCGTGGGTAACGCATCCAGCCAAACGGCGAATGATCTGGACGTGATTACAGCCGGACGAATGACCAAGATCTGGCCGCCGGTCTTCGAGCAGATCTCCGCTTCACCGCTGATCGGTGAAGGACGTCGCGCCATCTTGCGAACACCGGTACACAAAGCGTTGGCCAAGAAGGGTATTGCGCCAGGACACCCCCATAACGCATACCTCGAGGTGCTCTTGGATGCCGGCGTCGCGGGTCTGTTCGTGATTCTTGCGTTGTATGGGCTCCTGTTCGGCATCGCGATTCGCCTTTGCCGCACGCCGACGAACGCCCTTGTCCGCGCCATCGGTGGCGCGGCGCTGGCGATGATCAGCGCATTGCTCATCACCGGCTTGTCATCCCAAAGCCTATTTCCAACGACGAGCCTGTTCGGTATGTGGTGCGTCATCGGCCTTATGTTGCGTGCCTTCGTTCTGACCAGGTCGAATGCAACTGCGGATGCGCAAAACCTTCGGCGCCGGCAATATCATGGATGAATTCCCAAAGGCGAATTACATCAAGCGCCGCAAGTTCACGATGGGTCGGCGGGTCTTGATTGTACATGCTGCACCGATCTAATGGTGAGCGCACCATTCGACGATTCATTTAGCAACCAACGGCGCTCCAGGAGATGTTGAGTTCTTTGCCGATATTTCCTGATGGCGCCTGCCCGAACGAACGGCCGTCCATGATGCCGATTCAGCATCCTCGTTTTCAACGGCTTGCCGCGTTCGAGATCAGGTGCGAGGGTCATTCGGGCCGTGAGCAGCCCCGTTCCCGACGCGGCTGGAGCAAGATGGGCACGGTGTGACAGCCAGACAGGCGCGACTCACGGCGAAAGAGGCCGTTTCGCTTGAATTGAGCACAGGTTTGCGTACGATCACGGCATAATAATCTGAGCGATGGGAAATGACCGATATCCGGCTCCAGCCATTCCAACCCCAGCGCGCTGAGTTCCGGCGCCGCTGGCTGCTGTCTCCGGATGCGCGCGTTATCTATAATCCCGTGGCGATGCACGACGGTCCGAACGAAGCAAGGATGGAGCCATGAGTAACGACGGAGCGCCTCCCGCAGATGGCACGAAAGTCTCGTCGGCGACGCCCACATGGTCCTTGCGTCCGTACGTGGAGCTTCTGCGGCCCGAGCAATGGGTCAAGAACGTGGTGGTGTTCGCGGGTCCGGCGGCTGGATTGAAGCTTTCGGACGCCGACTCGTGCCTTCGGGCCGGGTTCGTGTTTCTAGCCTTCTGCCTCGCCGCCAGCGCCACCTACACGATCAACGACATCGTGGATCGGGAGGCGGACTTAAACCATCCGACCAAGCGGCTGCGACCGATCGCCCGAGGCGCGATTCGTCCATCGTCGGCGTTCGTCCTGGCTGGGTTGCTCATCCTAGCCGCGCTGGTCGTGACATCTACCCTGATCGGTCGGGCCGTGACAGCCGCCGTCATCCTCTATCTGCTGCTGAACTTGGCCTATTCGACTGCGCTGAAACAGAAAGTCATCCTGGACGTCATCATCATCGCCATCGGGTTCGTGCTCCGCGCCTTCGCCGGTGCGTTGGCGGTGCAGGTGCCAACGTCGGCGTGGCTGATTGCCTGCGTGTTCACCCTGTGCCTGTTCATGGGTTTCGGCAAGCGTCGCTGTGAACTGGCGATGATCGGCAGCCAAGAGGAGGCCCGTCAGCACCGCCGCACGCTGATACGCTATACGCCGCACCTGCTGACGCATCTGATCACCGTTTCGGCGGGCATCGCCGTGATTACGTTCCTTCAATATACGTTGGACGCTTCCGGACCCACGCCTCCGTTTGAAAAACAGTACCTCTTCTATACGCTACCGTTGGTGGTGTACGGGATTTTCCGGTTCGCCATGCTTTCGGAAACGGGTCGTTACAGCGGCCCGACCGAAATCGTCCTGAAAGACCCTGCGATGCGAATCACTATTGTTCTGTGGGGTCTATGCGCGCTGGTCATTGCCTATCAGGTCGTTCTTTTCGGCCCCGGAGGACTAAAGGGCCTGATGGGAAATTATTCGTAGGTTGAGAGCCCCATGAATCGTTCCAAGGTTGCCGTCGTCCGAACGTCGCCCGAAACCGTGCTTGAGGACTACCACCGCGTCATGAACCTGGCCGGCTATGGGGACATCATTGATCAAAGCGTTGATACAGCCCTGAAGGTCAACATCAGTTGGCATTTTTTCTATCCGGGAAGTTCGACGACGCCGTGGCAGCTAGAGGGGGTGATCCGGGCGATGAAGCGCGACGGGTACGATCCAGCCCTGATCCACGCCTGTCACAACCGGACCGTCGTGATCGACGCCCGCCTCGGCGAACACGAAAACAAGCAGATCCACGTGATCCAGGCGCACGGTTTGCGCAACATACATCTTTATGACGACGACGTGGAATGGATACCGATCGGAGAAGCCGTCGGTGATCTGGCCGATGACTTTCTCTGCCTCAACAAGGTCTATCCGAAGGGTTTCAGCATCCCCCGGCGTTTCCTCGGTGAAAACATCATTCACTTGCCCACGATCAAGACGCACATTTTCACCACGATGACGGGAGCCATGAAAAACGCGTTCGGCGGGCTGCTGAACGAGCATCGCCACTGGACCCATCCGGTGATCCACGAAACGCTGGTCGATCTGCTGATGATCCAGCAAAAGATACATCGCGGCGTTTTCGCCGTGATGGATGGTACGTTTGCCGGCGACGGTCCGGGACCTCGATGCATGATTCCCTACGTCAAGAACGTGCTGCTGGCGTCTGCGGATCAGGTGGCGATCGATGCGGTGGCAGCCAAGCTGATGGGGTTTGACCCCTTATCCGACGTGAAGTTCATTCGACTCGCCCACGAACGCGGATTGGGTTGTGGAGATCCCGCTGAAATTGAGATCGTGGGCGACTCAGTCGCGGCGGCTGAAAACTGGAACTTTGTCGGACCGTTCCGGAAGATGACCTTCGCCTCGCGGATGCAACATCAAATCTATTGGGGGCGGCTGAACCGGTGGCTCGAATGGTCGCTGCGGACGTGGCTGGCGCCGTGGGCCTACATCGCCAGTGTGGTGTACCATGATTTGTTCTGGTATCCCGTGTTCGGACGCGGGCGCGTGCGGGCGGCTCTAAGCAGTTCCTGGGGGCGGCTGTTCTACAACTGGGAGAACGCCCACTCCACGGAATCGGGGTATCTCAATACGGCGCAATACCCTGCAGGGCGGGTGCGTGGGGCATGGCGCCTTCTAGGAATGGGGATCAAAATCTTATGGACCTGCATTCGCGAAGCCCCGGAAATACGTTCCCGGAAACGCCGCCGTGTTGACGCCGGCCCCATAGCGCGGACGTAACCGGTCCTCTGCTATTGTTGGACCGATTGGGTAGCGCTGAGAGTCATTCAGTAGTGAGATGGTCCTTCAATAAACAGGTTACTGTCCCTCTTTGTTCTCTTTACTCGTTGTACTCTTTGTATCTCCCGTTCCGTCTTATGCACACTCGATAAGCCCGTCTGCAGCTCATCTACTACTCGATGAGGATCCCAACTTGAGCTTTTGGAGCGCCAAAGGTGTGTATTTGTTTATCCCCTCGGTGATCTGGATGAACTGGTTGCCGACTTTTGCCCGTCCGACGCGCCGGATCTCCTTGACGAACCCACCGATCTTGGAGTACACCGGTGTGGATTCCA
>JADFMZ010000333.1 GCA_022563615.1 Planctomycetota bacterium | reverse complement strand
CTCTCGCTCGCGAAAGGCGTTCTGTTGGGCTTCGGGCATGTATCTCCAGCCCGACGCGGTTCCATCGATCTCGATGTCACAGGCGCGTAGCTCCAACAGCTCGCCGGGCCGTGCCCCGGTCAAGAGCTGCAACTCGACGAGGGCGCGGACCGGGCGCGGCAGATGGGGACGCACGGCGTTAAGAAGTTCCTCAGATACCGGCACGACCTTCGCGGTCTCGCGGGCATCGCATTTTCCCCGACATAGCGGTTCGAGAGTGCGGAGGGATTCGTACACCGTCACCGGCGCCATCTCCCGCGCCGCCGCCCACTTGAACACGTGCCGGATGCGTTGAACCTGCACGTTGATGTACTTCCGCGACCACGGCTTGCGGAGCGGTTCGTCGCCGCGGATCATCTCCTCACGCAGCAGACGCAGCTTCTTGGGGCCGAAGTCGGCGGCGGGAATCCGTCCGTAGAACTGCCGCAACAGTACAAGAGCGCCACGAAGGGCTTGCGCGTGCTTGGGCCGGTAGTACCCCTCGGCCCAGCGCCAGTACTCGCGGATGATCTCGACAACGGTGACAGCGTGGGGATCGGTGGCCGCCGAACCGCGGCGCGATGCGTCAGGATCTGGCGGCGGAAGGCGTCGGTCTCCGGCTTCCCACCGCGCGATGAGACGGTGGTATCGCTCACGGCTCTCGCGCGAATTGAACTGGCCGAGCCAGTAGTCGCGCCGCTGCTTGGTTACGGCATCGAGGAGCGTAACGATGGCTTGGCCGAAACCTGTTCGTAGGCGGTAGGCGGGAACTTTGCTGGGCTTTGCATTTTTTGTCGGCATGTGCGGCTCCTGAGCGCTTTTGCGCGGTGTAACACCGCGCGTTTTTGCGTTCCAGGCCGCGCTGCCGACCGACGGCAGGTCACCGTAACTCTACGGGGCGGCGATAGTTATATCAAAAGCGGGCGAGCGGATTCGAACCGCCGACGTCCAGCTTGGGAAGCTGGCATTCTACCACTGAATTACGCCCGCATCGGCGAAAAACGCCTCTCAGCCCCCATTATCGAGGGTTCCGGCACCCGGTCAAGCCGCTCTCGATGCGTTTCGTGACGTTTCGATACCCTTTATATACGCTTCGTGACACTTCGTTACCGGCAAAGCGCCAGGTTTGCGCCAGATTTTCGACACCTAAGTCATGAGCGACGGCATGCAGCATTCATTAGTCAATCGGGCCTCCTAAACACGATGCGCAACGTACACCAGCCGAGGTCCGTTCGAGAATTGGGCCTAGAGTGGCCGTAGCAACTCAGCCATTGACGCCCTGCGACACGGAACGGGAGCTTGTTTCGAGTCCACCCGCGAGGAACTTGTGACGGGTCTGCATCGGGCGAAAGCGGATGGTGCGTGACTTCATCGCCGAGCGCGAGCTTCACATTCGAGAGCCGGAACTGCCACAGCGCAGGCGGCGTATCGGCGCCCGTCGAAACGGTGATCGTGGCTTGTCCCAACCTTGCCCGAAGCGTGATGCTCCCGGTGTGTGTCGGCGTGCAACCGCACACCAACGCGATGCTCGACTTGAGCAACCGCCCGTCCGCAACTCCCAGCCCCGTCCACGGAGCCTTCCTCACAGCCGAATTCCCCCTTTCCGTTCGTTTCTACGCCGTAGGCGGGGTCAGCGGGTGCCGATCCGAGTCCGAGGGTGTGACGGGTGGCTATGGGGTGTCGGGCTCCGGTTGATCGACATCCCAGGGTATAGAACGCCAGCACCACCATTCCATATAGAAGACGAAAACCGCGGCGCCACCCCAGATCCAGGCTCCATCCGCAGAAACCCTGTCGGCGTAAATGATCAACGCCAAGAACATGAGGACTGCAAAGAGTTCACCCCAGCCCCCTCTCTTTCTCACCTTTTTTCCGCACGATTGGCATTCGGTGGTGGGAGTCAGCTGCACCCTCCATAGCGAAAGAACGGTCTTGCCACAGCCCATGCATTGTGCTGGTATCATGAACAGTCTCCTCGTTCATATTCATTTTCTGTTCTCAAATTGACCTTTGGGCAGCACTGCTTGTAATGGTTCAGTGTAACATGGACTGGCGGGCGCTGCAACGCCGGTTTGCCTGCACCACCGAGCAACTTGTTCAAGGTCGCCACGGTCGCGCCCGTGAGGTCTAGCTCAAGCTCTTCGGGTTGATTGTTGTGATCGAACAGAACCTTGCCATCGAGCGTCGCGCGGTCATCCTCAATGGACGAGAGGTTGATTGTCACCTTGGCGTTGATTGCGTCCATTCGATCAGTACCTACCCGTTGGACAGCGTTCCGCTACTGCGTCTTCCCGCTAGACCTAGACCCAGCCCAAAGCGTATTGATGGGCATCGAGTGGATGCGCGAGCCGAAGGGAATCGTATCTTGGCCTCCGTACAGCACGATGCCCCGGTGGAAGCGCTTGCCCGCAAGCTCCGCCAACGCTTTCATGCCTTTGATGTCCTTCGCGCCGAGCGTTGCTCCTGCCTTGACCTCGATGCCGACGATCCTACCCGACCGATCCTCCAGAACGATGTCCACCTCGCGCCCGGTCTGCGTGCGGAAGTGATATAGCTCCGGCTTGGCCTTACTCCACGACGCCTGTTTGCGAAGCTCGGTGACGACGAAGTTCTCCATCAATGGCCCGATTTGCTTCGGGTCGTTGCCAAGCCGATCCTTGCTGAACCCCAGCAGGTGAGCGAGTAAGCCCGTGTCGTTCAGGCAGAGCTTCGGAGACTTCACGAGCCGTTTGCCGATGTTGCTCGACCACGCTGGCAACGCCTGCACGATGAAAGTCATCTCCAGCAAGGCGAAGTATCGCTTGAGCGTCGTCTGCGGGATCGACAGGTCGCGGGCGATGTCGGCGAAGTTGAGTGACGACCCCACGCGGGTGGCCAACAGCGTCAACAGGCGAGGCAGTTCGGTCAGCCCTTCGATGTTCGACAGGTCGCGTATGTCGCGTTGCAGAATCGTAGTGATGTACGACCGAAACCAATCATCGCGCCGAGCCGCGCTTCGTGTCGTGCAGATTTCGGGGTAGCCACCGCGAAGCACGCGCTCCATGAGCTTGGACGCTGCCAATGGTTTGTCGGGCGCACGCGGATTGGCCTTGGCGAACAGTGCATCCACGAAGGTCTCACGCACGCCTTCGATTTCGCCCTGCGAGAATGGCCAAAGGGGCAGTATCTCGATCCGACCAGCAAGCGACTCGGATACCTTGGGGACGAGCAGCACATTGGCCGACCCTGTAAGCAGGAATCGACCGGGCTTCCGGTTGCGATCCACTTCACGCTTGATGGCCGGGAACAGTGCGGGGGCTTTTTGCACCTCATCGAGAACAACAGCCCCGTCGAAACCCCGAATGAAGCCCGCCGGGTCGCCCGTCGCCGCCGCGAGTGTGGCCGCGTCGTCCAGCGTCAGGTACGAGGCGTTTCGTCTACCGTCAGCGATTGCCTGCACAAGCGTACTCTTGCCCGTCTGGCGTGCGCCGTGCAGGAAGACCACGGGCGTGTCCTTGAGCGGAAGTCAAAGCGAACCACTGGGTCGTCCAACTCATATTCGCAAGCATCACACCGAAGAGCGCGAAACCTCGGACGATGTCGATAAGTTCAAATCGAACATTGGCAGGTGTCGGCGCGTTTGGAGCTACGGGCATTTGGGCCGGTTGCTGTTTCGTTGCGTCTGCCATTATTCTGATTCAATATCCGAGAACGAGTATTGATCTATGGGTTTGCCTTGGCACGATTTGCCGGGATTCCAGAACTCGATCCGCAGACGTATCCAATCTTGCCGCTTAACGAAGCTCCTGTTTCTTCAAGCGGAAGAATCTAACGGCGTTGTTATAGAATATGTCTCTTTTCTGTTCAATAGTCAGGAACGGCGCGGATTCAATTCCTTCAATAGCCATGCCAATCGACTCGGGCCAAACCATCTGGTCTGAGCCAAACATGATTCTCTTCCCGAACCCCGCTTCGACTAGTCGTTTCAGGTAGGCGGGAAATTCTTTGCGTGGCACAGCCCAATTGATCACGCCTGTATCCACATACACCTGCGGGTGCGCCCACATCAGTGCCACCATCTGGTCCGACATTGGCCACCCGGCATG
>JADFMZ010000332.1 GCA_022563615.1 Planctomycetota bacterium | reverse complement strand
AATCGGGCGATGATCTGCTCTTCGAGAGGCGTCACCACGAAGTGTTTGCCCGACAAACACCAGCCCCATCCCAATTGGGCGCACGCCACGGTCAGGATTTCGTCGCCCGGTCCGGCGCCGATGTTGCGGATGGTTTGTGACAACCGCTCCCAGGCGCCCGGCTCGCGCAGGCGAAACTGAAAACGCAAGCGCAACGATTCCAAGGCTGAGTCTTTCAGCCCGGGCTCCAACGCGGACAATTCAGCCAGTGCGTCCAGCTCGTCCCAAGTCGCCGGGCGACCGAGACACAACAACGCCTCTTTCGGCATGATTTCGACATGGTTTTCAACAACGGCGAACTTCATACCCAAGGGGGTCAGCAGTTCGGTCAAACCCCTGCGCAGCGGGACGCCGGCGATCTCCACTTCGTGGATCAACGTGTCGGCCCCATGCGGCACAAGGTTCATCACCTCCTGCGGCATCACGATTTCGACGCCGGTCTGCTCGGTAATCAGCTCGATCGCATCGCCCAGCCTGACATCCTTGAGCGTGATCCGGGTCGGCTCGTCGAGCGCCTGTTCAAGCAGCACGCGGGTGCTCTGCAAGGAGAGGGAAAACGCCAGAGCCGCCACAGTGCAAGCATTTGTGCAAACGGTCATCATCTTGATGGACTCCCAACGGGTCGCAAATAGAACCTCTCGGACCCTCGCGGCGCGGATGCGTGCCTCCAGTTCGAGGGTCGAAGGCGGAATCGATCCTGCTTATGGGATTTTTTCACAATGGATAGCCCTCTTTCCGGTTGGTTGCGATCGGAGACGCTCCGACAGCTATGAACGACACGCCGGGCTCAGCCAACGGCGTGGGCGATACATCAACAGGCGCCCGAGCGAACGAGACAACCGGCTGCGCACGCCCGTGATCTCGGGAGCCGCCCGGCGCGGGAAGGGTCCGCCCAATCGCCACGCGCACGACCGGCGCGTGTGCTGGCGTCAACCCGATCCTGGCCGTCACGGCGATCGCTACGACGGCGGCGGCCGCCAGAGGCAGGCCGAGCCGCAAGATCCGTCGGCGCCACGGCGTGACGCGAACGGTCGGACCAATTTGGCCCAAGACGGCCTGAACAAAAGCTTCTTCGTAAACGACCGGACGATGTCTGCTCCACCGTTTGAGGAGGTTGTCCACCTTGCCAAGGGCTTCCCCGTGCGCCTCATCCGCCACTCGGGCGAGCACGTCGGCCTCAAACGCGGCCTCATCGATCTTTATCCGCTGACCAGCCCAGCCTTTGAGCAGTCGATCCACGGATCGAAGCGTGCTCGCTTCGAGTCGAAGCGCGGGCGAATCGGCCAGAGCTTCTTCCAAGCGACGCCGCTGGGCTTCGGTCAACTCCTCGTCCAGTGCGCGACTGAGCAGAAACGACGGATCGTCAGCTTGATAGGGCTCTTCGTTCACAACGGTTCACCGCTCTACAGAAAGTCAGCCAATATTTCCTTCAGCTTTCGACGGGCCTGGAACACGTTCCATTTGACCAGCTCGATGCTGCATTCGAGGATCTGGGCAACGTCCTTTTGCGGCATGCCCTCGACGCTGAAGAGGATTAAGGCCAGCCGCTGCCTCTCGGGAAGCCCTTCAATCGCCCGGCTGACCTCGGCGTGCAGCTCCTCCGAAAGCGCTCCGGTTTCGCCTTCCCAGACTTCGGTTCGACGCTTGTCCTCCACAACGGCGCCCGCAAGCGAGGGCTGCTCGTCCAGCGATACGACCCGACGCAGGTGGCGCGACCGCCGGAAATTCAGCGACAAGTTTGTGACCACGCGCATCAACCAGGGACCGAAGCGCGACGGATCCTCTAGCTGAGAGAGGCTCCGAAAGGCCCGGATGAAAGCGTCCTGGCTGACATCCCGGGCATCCTCGGTGTTGCCCAGCAACCGATACGCAACGGAGAGCACCTGTCGCTGGTACGCTCGAACCAACCCGGCGAACGCCTCCGCATCGCCGGCTTGAGCACGGCAAACCAGCGTACGCAAAGCCGATCCTTGCTCTTGCTCTGATGATCCCTGTCCCAGAGGAAAAGATCCCTGTTCGCCATCCGTCGATGGCTTCACTCCCTCGGCTCCCACCGAGGCATCCAATTCACGAGATTTCACTGGGTTAGACACGACACTCCGGTCTGCGTTAGCTCTCTCCCTACGGAATAGGTCCGCTGTCTTGGCCAAGGGCGGCGCATCGTGGTACGCTCGGGCTTGAGTTATTGGACCAAAATCAGGGCTGGCGATTGTAGATCGTCGCGCGCCGATCGGCAATCGCCCTCCCGCTGAACAACACCTATCGTTTACAGTGGATTGACCGTGACATTCGACGGATAGCGAAGAGACCCGGTGGGGAGCAGCGACGAGGCGGCACGATGAAGGTCTTCAACGAAATCGAGGCCTGCTACGGCGCGGTTCGTGATGTGCAGCGCCGGGGCGGTCGGGTTGGCCTCGTTCCCACGATGGGCGCGTTGCATGAAGGTCATGTGTCTTTGATCGAGGCTGCCCGGCGGCGGAGCGATTCGGTCGCCGTGACCATTTTCGTCAATCCAACGCAGTTCGGCCCCAACGAGGACTTCGAGAAGTATCCAAGTGACACCGAAGCGGACCTGGCGGCTTGTGAGGCTTCGGGGGCTGACATCGTGTTTACCCCGAGCGTCGAGACCTTGTACCCCCGAGGATTCGAGACGACCATCCACGTGAGCGGCCTGACGGAGGGTTTGTGCGGCGCCCATCGTCCAGGCCACTTCGACGGTGTCACGACCATCGTGGCTAAGCTGCTGAACATCCTGCCGGCGGACGCGGCGTTTTTCGGAGAGAAGGACTACCAGCAACTTTTGGTCATCCGGCGGATGGTGCGCGATCTAAACCTCCCCGTCGAGATCGTCGCCTGTCCGATCGTAAGGGAAAAGGACGGGCTGGCATGTTCGAGCCGAAACCGGTACCTTTCCCCATCCGAGCGATCCCAGGCGGCGGTGCTCAGTCGCGCCCTGTTTTCGGCGCGGGATCGGATTGCGGCTGGGCACAAGCGCGTGAAGGAACTCGTAGCGCGGATCCGAGCCGAGATTCTGGCGGCTGGGCCGGCCAAGATCGATTATGTTGAGATTGTGGACGCCGAAACGCTCGATTCGCTGACGGAGGTGGATCGCCCGGCGCGGATTGTGCTGGCGGCCCGCATCGGCCCCTGCCGGCTGATCGATAACGTGGCTGTGAAGGAATAGGTTGCAAGATTGCAAGATTGCAAGATTGGAAGATTGGAAGATTGGAAGGTTGGAAGGTTGAAGATCCTATCCCAATAAGTGGGGCAACGGACAACAGGACCAATTCCAGGCCGAAAATTGCTTGGTCCGGCGTTTCGTAATTGCGACCTTTTGACCAATTGATCTTCTAACCTTTTAATCTTTCAATCTGTTAACCTTCTAATCTTCTTAACTTGTCTTAGTAATATTATGCATCCTGAACTGGTCACACTGCCCGGCGGTTTTACGGTCAAAACCTACGGCTTCATGATGATGGTCGGCTTTCTCAGCGCCGTGTGGCTGGCGATGCGCCGCGCGAGGCGAGTCAAGGTCGATCCAGACGTCGTGCTGGATCTGTCGTTTCTGGCCTTGTTGTTCGGAGTCAGTGGGGCCAGAATCTTTTACGTCATTCATTACTGGAAGACCCAGTTTGCCGACGCGCCCAACCGATTCCTGGCGGCCATCGATATCACTCGAGGCGGGCTGGAGTTTCTCGGCGGATTTCTCGGAGCCGTCCTGGCGACTCTGATCTACTGCAAATGGAAGAAGATCTCCGTCCGTCTCTACATGGACATCATGGCCCCGAGCACCATGTGGGGCCTGGCGTTTGGCCGAATCGGATGCTTCTTTAACGGTTGCTGTTTCGGCGGCATCTGCATGGGAGCCCCGGCCGACAACACCGCAGCCGCGTGGGCGGCGCGCTTCCCCTACGCCAGTCCCGCGCAATGGCAGCAGTGGGAGGACCGCGAGGTGACGGTTCCGGCGGAGCTGATTACGACCGGCCCCGGCGCGATGCAACCTTCGCTGATTCCCGAGTCACAGTTGTTGATGTCGGTGGAACGGAGGGAGGGTCCGGGACGAA
>JADFMZ010000331.1 GCA_022563615.1 Planctomycetota bacterium | reverse complement strand
GCACCTGGGAAATCCTCGCCAGCCTCGCCGCCACCTGCCACCAACGAGGCCAGGATTTCGTTGAACACCTCCGCCCGTATCTGCTCCTCCCTCCACCGGCCCCGTTCATAGCCCGCTAAACACGTACGAGAAGGTGGGGCACCCTTTGTCCAGGATGCACCCTACACGTCAAACATGACTTGTTTCGATACGCCCACGACATTCCGACGTTCGCGCAGGTTTCTTCTAAGATGCCTGCGGCTCGGGTTTGTTGGAAGCTTCAAGGCGCGAGGTTGTTAGCGCGGTGGGCGGCGGGTGTTGCGGAACCAGACCAGGGCGTCGTTGGTCAGGCCGCTGAGGCCGGTGCGGTCCAATGTTACGACCAGATCATTCGCCCCATCGCCGTCCAAATCGACAACCAGAATCGAGTTGATGAAGGTAGTTGGGTTCGGAGTTCCCACCTGAAATTCCTCCGGTTCAACGTTCGGATCGGTCGTAGCGGGGGCGGGACCCGGCCCCGGGTTGCCGGGTGGCTCGTCATCGACGATCAGGTTCTCGATCCACTGGTCAAAGATGCTCGGTGCAGCCTGCGAGTTGAACCACGCCAATCCACCCTCGGCCGACGCGATGAGCTCGAGCTGTCCATCGAAGTTCAGGTCCCCCAGAGCGATTGCTTGGGGAGTGCGCCCCCCAATAAACTCCGCGAGGGAGTACACCTGCCAGGGGATATTGCGGAAGGGATCCGTCAGGGGCGGGACCGGAGGCGTCGCCGGGAGCGCAGGTGTCGTTGGACACTCCGGTCCCTTGAGCCACTGGATCACCCGGCCGCCGGTCGATCGGACCACGACGTCCAGGATGCCGTCCCGATCGATGTCCGCCAGACGAACGATATCCGCGTCGCCGATTCGGGCGAAACCCTCGCGGGGCTCGACCTGACCGACCGTGCCGACATTCCAAGAGCCGTCGTGACGATAGCAGACACCGTCCTGGTCGAGCGCGCGGAGCGTGGGGTTTCGGTACCACCTCACGTTCATCGACGCCGCCTGGGGAAAGGTAACGACGATGTCGAGATCACCGTCACGATCGATGTCGCCCAGGGCAACATCCTTAATTGGGACGCAGTTCTCGGGTTGGACAAGGGGGGGGGCATTGGAATGGGTCAGCGATGGGGCTGACGGTCCAATCACCGCGCCGGACCGAACCGGAACCGTCGTTTGTGAACAACAGCACTCCGGGTGACTCACTACAAGCCGGGTTCCACGCAACCACGATGTCCATATCCCCGTCCAAATCCATGTCGCCGACAGCCATGGTGGTGAAACCATGCTCTTCCGGAGGGGCGGAAGCTCCCTTCGTCCCGAGCAGGAACGAGGACTTTACATCCCGATCCTGCCAAGCAAGCGCCTGGTTCGTTTGCTGCGGATCGTCCGGTCCGAAGTACATCAGGATGACCCCTTTGTTGAGTAGCGAATCACCGTCAGGTGATGCACTGCCCAGACACCCCGCGCCGATAAGCAGCGTCTCCTTGATTAGCACGGCAATGTCCATCCGCCCGTCCTGATCGAAGTCGGTGACCGCCAGGCCTGCGACCGACACGACCGGGATGTTCCCCGCGAGGGTGACGGTCTCGAAACGGATCGCTCCCGAATCACTGCGACGTTGCAGGTGAATCTGCACCGGTTGCGATTGGTTCCAGGCCGACACCAGATCCAGCAGGCCGTCGCCATCGAGGTCTTCCGCGATGACAAATTGCGGCCCGGCGGAGTCCTCGCTCTTGGGGTCCACCTGAATCGCGGTGAAGAAGCTTTGGGTCCGACCGGAGCTGAGAAAATCGGCGCGGGTGCTTCCCGTCGTGGTGTTCAAATCGCCGTAGTTCCCACGACAACCGTTCATCAGTGTGGCCAGGACGATCGCCGCTACGCTGATCTGAACCACACGCCCGATAAGATTGCGCCGCCATGTATTCATCAGAGTGTTTCCTGAAGCCGCGCGCAGTCCGGTAGTCGTAACCGCGCGTTGATTGGGTTATCGGTTCAGTAGGAAGGCGTCTTTGGGAGCACCGGCGGAATTGGATAGTAGGTTTGTCCGATAACGCGGGAGTGCGATCAGCCGACGCGGACGGCCAGCATGGTGATGTCGTCGCTCTGTCTCGCGTCGGCTACGAACTCGGTAACGTGCTTGCGCACTTGCTTGACCAACGCGGCGGGGTCGAGTTCCGAGGGCTCTTTCATCGCCTCAATCAAGCGATCTTTCCCAAATGTCTGTCCAGCCTCATTCATGGCCTCCACTACCCCATCGGTGTAGCTAAAAAGGATGAACGGGGCGGCCCCGAGCTCGAGGTCGCATGACGTGTACTCGGCCTCATCGGAAATGCCCAGGGGAAAGGCGGCTTCGGCGGTTGCTTCTTTCGGCTCCGCGCCGGGTTCATGCAGGATCAGCGGCCAGGGATGACCCGCGCCGGCGAATCGAACGTGACCTGATTTCGGATCGACCAGCGCCAGCAGGCAGGTGATGAATTTCGATGGGTCGGTGTTGCGAACGACCAACTGATTCCAGCGGGCCAGCAGGGTGGCTGGATCATCGGTCTCGTCGATGGTCGCGCGAACGGCCGCCTGGAGGTTGGCCATCAACAGCGCAGCAGCAACACCCTCGCTCGTCACGTCGGCGATCAAACACCAGACGCGCCCGTCGGGCCGCTCAATGACATCATAATAGTCCCCGCTGATTCCATGCCCGGGCTCGTTCAAGGCCGACACGGTGAAGTCCGCGCGGTCCGGCAGCTTCGCGGGAAACAGCCCTATCTGGATGGTTCGCGCCAAGTCGATGTCATGATTCAGGCGTACGATCTGCTTCTGCTCTTCGAGGAGACGGCAGTTGATCAGGCCAATGCTGACCTGGCGGGCGATGGCGGCGAAGAAATCGATGTCCTCATCTTTGTAGGCGGCCGACGTACTGGTCCGATCCCCATACATCACACCAAGAATTTCATCCTGGTGGATCAACGGCACGCACATGGCTGAGCGAATTCCATGCTGAACCATGCTCATCGTGGGATCGGCCTGGGCGCCGGCGGCATCGGTGAACATCGCCCGCTCCCCGTGCTCCATCGCCCGGGCGAGCAGGCTTCGGCTGATGGTCAGTTCTCCTTCGGCGCCGTAGAGGTTGTGCACGACGGGCCAATCGACGATCCGGGATCCCTCGCGCCGCAACGCCACAGCCCCGCGCTCGAATTGCAGCGTCTCGAAGCAGATGTCCAGGGCGTCACCCAATAGGCGTTCGCGGTTTTGCACCGTGGTCAACCGTCCGCTTAAGTCGTAGATCAGTTGCAGCCGTCGCTGCGACAGGATCAGCCTCTTATCCGCACTCACGTATCGCGTGGCGTGGCTTTGAGTCAGATTGTCGTCCTCGACGACCACAGCGCTTCCTGCCTGCGAAGCCCGCCTTTCAGAAAACACGATGGCTGTTGAGCCCAGTAAGATGCGGTCGCCGTCCTTGAGTGCGACCCCGGAGGCGGGGACATCGTTGAGCAGCGTGCCGTTCTTGCTGCCAAGGTCTTCGATGAGGTAGCCCTGAGCCGTCACCACGAATCGAGCGTGCCGGCGCGAGGCGCTTGGATCGTCGATGGGAATCTCGCACGCCGCGTCCCGACCCACGACGGCCGGCGCCGCACCCAGCCGATGACGCAGCGTACGACCGTCCGAAAGCGTAATCAGAAGTTCAGCCACAATAGATGAATCCCGCGTGAGCCAGCATAACCCAACCATTTGGGTTCCATAGAACGATTCGTTAATCCTCCGTTAGCGTGGCATGCTCCAAAGTCGGTCCCAAAGGTTCTGATCGAGGTTCCGAGTTCCTTGAAGCCGCCGGTTGTCCACGGTCAAACGGAAGCTATGGAGATATCATAAGGCTTCCACAACCGGCGTGAAAGTGCCCAACGTAAGGCCGCGACCGCACGAAGCCGGTCGAGTCGTGGGGGCGGAGGCAGATGGGCGGTTGCCCCAAGTCCTGTGACGGGTGGCCCATGTCCTTCGGACATGTACGTGTTTAGCGGGCTATGAACGGGGCCGGTGGAGGGAGGAGCAGATACGGGCGGAGGTGTTAAACGAAATCCTGGCCTCGTTGGTGGCAGG
>JADFMZ010000031.1 GCA_022563615.1 Planctomycetota bacterium | reverse complement strand
GTTGGAGACCGACGTCTGCTACGAGCGGATGGCGCGGGTCATGCTCGAACAGATTGATCGGATACGCCCCGCCTTCGCCAGCCACAACGTGCGATCGCTTGCGGTGGTGTGCGCCGCGGCTGAGCAAATGGGCGTAACGCCCGATCGCTACGAAATCCAGATGCTCTACGGGATGGGCGATCCGCTCAAGAGCGCGATCGTGCGGATGGGCCGCTGCCTGCGCGTCTATTGCCCCTACGGCGACCTGATGCCGGGGATGGGTTACTTGATCCGACGACTCCTGGAGAACACGTCGAATGAGGGGTTTTTGAAACAAAGTTTTTCGGATCGCGGCGGGCACGATCGTCTACTGGCCGACCCCGGCGTTATCCAGCCGTCCAGCGCACGACTTCCTACCCGACATTATCAAAACACCAACCCGGAGGAGCCGATGTCCACCTTTACCAATGCCTCGAACACCGATTTCACCCAGGCTGAGAATCGCCGGAAGATGGTCGGGGCGATCCAATACGTACGCGCGGAAGCCGGGCGAATTCACCCGCTGGTGATCCACGGTCATTCCGTGTCTACGCGCGACTCGTTGGAATCTCGTAATCCTTCACAGCCGTCTGAGATCATCGGACGAGTGGCTCAAGCGACGCCCGCCGACGTGGATCGCGCGGTGGCAGCCGCGTGCAAGGCGTTTCGACATTGGCGAACCACAACCGCCGCTTTCCGTGCAGATCTACTACGCAAAGCTGCCGACCGCATGGAGATGCGTCGCTTCGAACTGGCCGCCACCATGATCCTCGAAGTCGGCAAGCCGTGGCGCGAAGCCGACGCCGACGTCACCGAAGCGATCGACCATTGCCGCTACTACGCCGAGCAGATCGAACGGATCGAATCCAGGCCTCGGCTTCGCAATCTGCCCGGCGAGGACAACATGCTCACCTATTCTCCCAAGGGCGTCTGCGCCGTGATCTCACCCTGGTCGTTTCCGCTGGCGATCCTGACCGGCATGACCGGCGCCGCGCTGGCCGCCGGTGATACCGTCGTCATCAAACCGGCGCGCCCGGCATCCATCACCGCCGCAAGACTGGTTGAGATCTTGCATGATGTCGGCTTTCCCGACGGCGTGGTCAACTTCGTGCCCGGTGACGGCGAGGCAATCGGAGCGCTTCTGGTCGAACATGGGGATGTGAACGTCGTGGCCTTTACCGGATCGGAAGCGGTCGGCACCGGCGTGATCCACGGTGGCGCCGTCGTGCGTCCGGGACAGGCGTTCATCAAGAAGATGATCGTCGAAATGGGCGGCAAGAACGCGATCATCGTCGACGATGACGCCGATCTGGACGGTGCAGTCCAGGCGATCATCGAGTCAGCCTTCGGATACGCCGGACAGAAGTGCAGCAGTTGCAGCCGGGTCATCGTGATCGACGGGGCGTTCGACGGGCTGTGCGCGCGACTGCGCGATGCCGTGGACGCGGTGATCATCGGTCCACCGGAAGCGCCGGCCACGATGGTCGGGCCCGTGATCGACGAGGCCGCACAAAAGCGGATCGAGGAGGCCATCCATCAGGCTCGAAGTGAGGCCAAGCTGCTGGTCCAGGCCCGGCTTCCGGCTTCTTGCCGGGACGGTTACTTCGTGGCCCCGACGGTCTTTGTCAATGTCCAACCCGACACGCGACTGGCTCAAGAGGAGATTCTGGGGCCCGTGCTGGCGGTGATTCGTGCAGCCGATTTCGATCAGGCCTTGGAAGTCGCCAACGGTACGCGTTATGCCCTGACCGGTGGCGTCTTCTCCCGCAGTCCCGCGCACATCGACCGCGCTCGAAGCGATTACGCCGTGGGCAACCTGTACATCAACCGCCGCATCACCGGATCCCAGGTGGACGCCCAGCCGTTCGGCGGGTTCAAGCTGAGCGGCACGGGTGTCAAGGCGGGCTCGCCCGACTACCTGCTGCACTTTATGGACGCCCGATGCATTACAGAGAACACCTCACGCAGCGGGTTTGTGCCGATCGAGCACCGCACTGAAGTTTCTTAGAACAAGGTCTTTTCTTCTGAAGCAGTCCAACGACAATCTTTCCCGGGAGATTTGCCAGAAATGGCAACACACAATAAATGAAAATGCGGTAAGGAAGAGGTCGTGGCCGGGTCGATGAACGGGGTAGCGCAAAGACGATCTTTGCATCCCCCGCAACGGGAACGCGCGGATGACGCGCAACACAATGGAGATTCAGAAATGTTCTTGGTCCAATTCCTCAGCAATACGATCATCAACGCTATCCTGATTGCGCTAGGCCTAATGCTGCTGGCCGGAAGGTTCTAGGCTTGCCGCACGCCTGAATGATTGGGTTATCAGAGCCGTGCCAGTCAGGAAGTGGTCCGATTTGCTCTGCGGAAGACCGCTCCCTTACGGTCGCGGCTCTGTTCAACTCAGAGTCGCGGTCGGTCTTCGTCTGGTTCGATGACGAGCGGTTCTGAATCGAAATCGTTGTCCGAACTGTGCACGCGCCAACCGGTGACGGCGGTGCACAGGCCGTCGCGCATTGACAGAATCACATAGGCATGGTCGAGCCAGGCCTCTTGCCGATCACTCCGCGAGGGGCGGCTTGAACCGTCCGGGTGCGAGTGATAGAAGCCGACGATCTGTTCGCGCGTGGCCCGTACACTTCGCGTCGTGGCCAACAGGGTGCGCCAATCGATCTGGTAGCTCTTGCGCCGATCGTTCTCGGCGATGTTTTCAGCTTCAACCGCGCGCTCGACCCGCGTCTCGTCATCTTCGTGCCGGCCGATCAAAATGCCGCAACATTCACAAGGATACTCACGCCGGGCGTGGTCCATTAGCGCGCTGATAATGGATTGGGGTATGCGGGTCATGTCTGGCGACGACCGGCGCGCCGCAGCCGACGGTCCAACTGCTCGCAATCATCCTCGGGACGCATGTCTGTCACCCTATCGAATCACCATCCTACGCTCCGAAGTATTTTGCGTACAGGCTGCGTGCTTTCTGGGGGTCGGCGGTGCCCTTGATGATAGCTCGCCCGTCGGGAAACAGGGTAAGTTCATAGCCATCGACTTTCGCGCGCAGCATGAAGCGGTTGTGCTGAACCGGCGACTGCGTGACCGGCTCCAGCTTGCGGGCAATCGCTTCGAAGCCGGCCTCGCACGGTATGCCTGTGTTGACCTGCACGGCGTCGCGCCCGCATAACGTCGTGGCGGTACTGCCCATTTGACCGTCCAAATATGGAAACTCTCCGCGCTTGCAACACGGGCAGTCGCCCTCATCATAGGCGGATTGCACCTTCATGTTCATAAACCGCCCGCTCCAAACGTCGAAGTGTACGAGGTGGCGATTGATCTCATGTTTTTTCCCGATCAAGAGCTTGATGGCTTCGGTAGCCTGGAGACTGGCCACGATGTTTACGGCTGAGGCCAGCACGCCGACGGTGTCGCAGGTCGGATTCATCTCCGGCGGCGGGGCTTGCTCAAACACGCATCTCAGGCAGGGCGTGTCGTGCGGTAGAATGGTCATGCATAGACCGGTGGCTCCAATGACGGCGCCGTAGATCCAGGGCCTGCCGGTCTTGACGGCCAAATCGTTGATTAGGAACCGCGTCTCGAAGTTGTCCGTGCCGTCCAGAAGGAGATCGGCGCCGTCGGCCAACCGTTCGATGTTGGCGGCGTTGACGTCCGTGACGATCGGTTCGACGCACACTTCGCTGTTGATGCGGGCCAGCTTGGCCGCCGCCGCCGCCGCTTTGGGTAGGTTGGCGGCGATGTCGTCCTCGTCAAACAGGACCTGTCGTTGAAGATTGTCCCGCTCGATGAAATCTCGATCGCAGATGCGCAGATGCCCGACGCCCGCCCGCACCAACGTATTGGCCTGGACGGTTCCCAACGCGCCGCATCCGATCAGCACGACCCGTGAGCGACTCAGCCGCTGTTGACCCTCCTCGCCGATCTTCTCATACAACATCTGCCGTGAGTAACGGGAAAGTTTTGGATCAAAGTGCATGGCGTTTCTCGGCGGCTCATCGCGCGCACGATCCTATCGTTATGGCATGACGAACTGGTGCTCGCTGGCTCGGATGGTCAAAACCGGACAAGGCGACTTGCGAACCACCTTTTCGGTCGTGCTCCCCAGGAGCATATGAGCGATCGCGCCCCGACCATGAGTTCCCATGACAATCACGTCGACCTTGTGCTCGCGCGCATAAGCGATAATCTCGGCAAACGGACGCCCCAAGGTCACATCGGTGACGACCGCCTGCTTCATCTCCCCCAGCTTTTCGGTGCGGAACTTCTCCATGCGCGTGCGGCCTAGTTCCAGAAGATCCTCGGGCGGCGGACCGACCGGGATACTCTCCGGACCCATCGCGCTCCAATACTGGTAAGCGTCATCCACAACATGCAGGCAATGGAGCTGCGCACTGAACGTGCCGGCGATCAGCCGCGCGTACGCCAGGGCCGCGTTGGACAACTCCGAAAAATCCGTTGGGAACAGAACCTGTTGAAACGTTAGCGACATGTTGCGAGCACCTTTTTCAGGCCACCGCTCGACCCATCAACGGTAAAGACTATCGTAACAACCCTGCCGCCAAAGGTCAAACAACCTTGCTGTTCCTTTGCGACGGTTCGGGTACAATATCCATCAGTTAAGAGCCTATCCCAATAAGTGGGGCACGGGTTTATAACCCGTGCATTTCACCGGTTGAAAACCGGTGCCACAAGGGTTAATGGGATAGGCCCTAGGGTCACTGGCCGGTGCCGGAACCGAGGCCACCAACCGGAAGGATCGAGACGTGCAACTGACCGTATTGCCTTGGAGCGCATCGAAACCCGGGCGACGTCTGCCGCCCTGGCTCAAGCGACCGTTGCCTACGGGGGACTTTACCCACACTATGCGCGTCGTCGCCGAGAGCGGCGTGGCGACCGTCTGCCAGGAGGCCCGCTGCCCGAACCTCTCCGAATGCTGGTCGAAACGCCATGCCACGTTCATGATTCTCGGCCGGAAATGCACGCGCCGATGTCATTACTGTGCCGTAGAGACGGCCCGGCCTGATCCACCCGAGGCCGACGAACCGCAACGTCTCGCCGACGCCATCGCGCAATTGCGCCTTCGTCACGTCGTCTTGACATCGGTGGCCAGGGACGATCTCGCGGACGAGGGGGCGGGGCACTTCGCCCGCTGTGTCGAGACCATTCACAAAACGTGCCCTGACACGACGGTCGAGGTGCTCCCGGCTGACCTTCACGCCCGGCGAGAATGCCTGGAGACGCTTTGCCGCTCCCGTCCGGAACTGTACAACCACAACCTCGAGATGGTCGAGCGGCTGACGCCTCGCATTCGACCCCAGGGGGGGTATCGCCGTTCCTTGGATGTGCTACGGATCGTCAAGCGGATCGACCCCGGAATGATTACGAAATCGGGGCTGATGGTCGGCCTGGGTGAGACCAAGGAGGAGTTGCATCAAACCTTCGAGGATCTTCGCGGCGTCGATTGCGACGTGCTGACCATCGGCCAATATCTTCAACCGACGTTGGATCAACACGCTCCGGTCGTGAAATACTACAGGCCGGAGGAATTCGAGGAGCTTGGCGCGGTTGCCCGCTCGCTGGGATTTCTGAGTGTCGCCTCCGGCCCCTTCGTGCGATCCAGCTACAACGCGCAGGAAGTCTTCGAGGAAAGCAAACGACGCTTGTCCCAAGCTCCTTGAAGCCCAAGCGAGTATCCACCGAACCGGTTCGATCTCAAAACCGATGGCTGAGCACATGGCGGAACTGACAGAGACCCTTCGCGGCAAGTTTATCGTCATCGACGGCCCGGACGGGTGCGGAAAATCCTCGCAGCGAGATCGCCTTGAGAATGCCTGCGCTGGCGCTGGGATCGAAACCGTATCCTGCCGCGACCCCGGAGGAACCGCGATCGGTGATCGCATTCGCTCCGTGTTGCTCGATCACGATCTCAGCGCGATGGACGTGAACTGCGAGACGATGCTGTTCATGGCCAGCCGCGCCCAACTGATCGCGGAAGTCATTCAACCGGCGCTTGGCGAGGGTAAGACCGTGCTCTGCGATCGATTCGTCACTTCAACTTGCGCCTATCAGGGCGCCGCCGGATACGACCCGAAGCAGGTCATCGAGCTGGCCCGCCTGGCGATTGGTGAGTGCTGGCCGCATGTTACGGTCGTTCTCGATATCGATCCCGCCGTCGGCTTCGAGCGGATCGGCCGAAAACCTCATCATGCGGGGAAACGCCGCCGCCATGCGGCTGGCGAGGCCGTTCTCATCGCAGGCGCCGCGCCGGACGCGATGGAGGCTCGCCCGATCGCCTTTCATCGCCGCGTGCGGGAACTCTTTCTCGAAGTTGACCAATACTATCCCACCACGGTCGTGACCGTCGACGGCGGCGGCGACGTCGAAACCGTGCATCAACGCATCCTGGAGTGCCTGGCGCGTGTCACTTTTTGACGTTAAACATCAGGCGCACGCGCAGCGACTCATCCAGCGGGCCGTTGCCCACCAGCGCATCCCTCACGCTTATCTGTTCCACGGGCCCGATGGTGTTGGGAAGGAACTGCTGGCGCGCGGGCTCGCGCAATTGCTCTTGTGCAGTTCGCCCGTCGAAAGGGCGCTCGACCCAAACGATGCCGAAACCGTCGGGTTGGAGCGTCTTCTCACCGGCTGCGGCGACTGCGAGGATTGCCGGGCCATGGCTGCGGAGACGCACCCGGATTGGCACCTGATCCATCGTCAGCTCAACCGCGAGCATCCCGATCCGCAAGTGCGTAAGCGTAAGGCGCTGGACCTCGGCGTGGATGTCCTGCGACATTTTGTGATCGACAAAGTCGGTCTGACACCCACTCGCGGCCGGGCAAAGATCTTCGTGATTCGTGAGGCTGATCGCATCACGACGCAGGCTCAAAACGCCATGCTCAAGACTTTGGAGGAACCTCCGGGGACGACCTATCTCATCCTCCTGGGGGCCTCGACGGACCGATTGTTGGCGACGGTCCGATCACGCTGCCAGGTAGTGCCGCTCAGCGCCCTGCCGCTCGACTTTGTGCGAAGCCGGCTGATGGAACTGCGATCTGAGCTGTCTGGTGATTCATTGGAATGGTACGCGCAGTCGAGTGACGGCAGCATCGGGGTCGCCCTTTCACTCGCCGATGACGGACTGTACGAACTCAACAAACGCCTGATCGAGAGCTTGGCGAAAGGGTCCATTGCGCGCGGCGATTCAAACCCCAAGGACTGGCTGACTGAGGCCAAGTCGCTGGGCGAGCTTTATCAAAAACGTGATCGGGACATCACGGGCACCGAGGCGACGCGTTCGGGGCTCAAGTCCGTCTTCCACCTCGTTGCGACCTGGTATGCCGACGTGCTTCGCCGGACCAGTGGAGAAGCGACGATGCTGGTGAACCAGGCATGGCGAACCGAAGTCGAGCAGGCCGCCAAGTCCATGCAACCGGAACAAGCCGCCCAGGCCATCAACCGCATCGCTCAGGCTGAGCAGCATTTGAACCTTAACGCCAACACGCAACTGGTGGTCGAGGTCTTGCTGACGGACTTGGCAGGAATCGGGGCGGGTAATCCGTTACCGCGCGAGAGCGCGAGAGCATAAAGTCCACGGCTTGGGCACTCTAATAAAACACTGTTGTGGACCGTCGAAGCAACGAAAATTTCGCGCAGGCTAAAGCCTGCGGCTCAGTTTCTTGGAGTGCCTCAATTTTCTTGAAGCGTGTCCGCTTTCGGCGCTGAGAGGGGGTCGGGCTTTTCAGGGTTAATGTCGAGGGAGCGGATCGCGGCGGGGAGCTTGTCGCGATCGAACCGGCCGACCCGTGCGAGTTCGCGCAGGGCGGCCAGCGTCACGTACCGGGCGTCCACCTCGAAGTAGTCGCGCAGCTCGGCGCGGGCTTCGCTTCGACCAAAGCCGTCCGTGCCCAGCGAATAGAGACCGGCCGGCGCCCAGCGAGAGATCTGGTCCGGCACTGCTTTCATATAATCACTCGTAGCGACGATGGGGAACGGCTCATCCTGAAGAACCTGGGTCACGTAGGGCACACGGGCCGGCCTGTCCGGATGCAGCAGGTTCCATCGCTCGCACGCCAACGCGTCCCTGCGTAGCTGGCTGTAGCTCGTTGCGCTCCAGACGTCGGCTGCGACGTCGAACTTCTCGCCGAGAATCTGCTGGGCTTTGAGAACTTCGCGCAGAATCGCGTCACTGCCGAACAGGTGTATGCGCGGCCTCTTTCCGGGGTCGTCGGCTGCACGGAACTTGTACAAGCCTTTGAGAATGCCCTCTTTGACCCCATCCGGCATAGACGGCTGCGGGTAGGGTTCGTTTTGAACGGTCAGGTAATAGAAGACCGGTTCACGATCGTGATACATTCGGCGGATGCCATCCTCGACGATCGTGGCAATCTCAAAAGCGAAGGCTGGATCATAGGCCACTACGTTAGGGATCGTGCTGGCCAATAGATGGCTGTGCCCATCCTGGTGTTGCAAGCCCTCCCCCGCCAGCGTTGTGCGACCGGAGGTGCACCCGATCAGGAAGCCACGCGATCGAGCGTCACCGGCGGCCCAGATCAAATCACCAATCCGCTGGAGCCCGAACATGGAATAGAACAGGAAAAAGGGAATCGTGTTGACGCCGTGCGTGACGTTGGCGGTGCCGGCGGCGATGAAGGACGCCATGGAGCCGGCCTCGGTGATTCCCTCTTCGAGAATCTGTCCGTCCTTACTCTCGCGGTAGTACAGAAGCAGGTGCGAATCGACCGGTTCGTAACGCTGCCCGACGTGGGAATAGATGCCGTACTTGCGAAACAGGGCGTCCATGCCGAATGTGCGGGCCTCGTCGGGGACGATCGGAACGATCAGCTTGCCCAGCTCCCGGTCGTCCAGCAGCCGGCTGAGCATGCGCACGATGACCATGGTAGTGGCCGCCTCGCGCTGGCCAGTTCCTGAGCGAAACTCATCGAAGAGACTCGAAGGGGGCGGCTCAAGCGGCGCAGCCTGGACGCGTCGTCGCGGCACGAACCCGCCCAATGCTTGGCGCCGCTTATCAAGATAGCGGTACTCGTCGCTGTCCCGCGACGGGCGGTAGAACGGAGCCTCCTCCAGCTTGTCATTGGGAATGGGAATGTCAAAGCGGTCCCGAAAGTGGCGCAGCTCTTCGTAGTTGAGCTTTTTTTGCTGGTGAGTGATGTTTCGCCCCTCACCCGCTTCGCCGAGACCGTACCCCTTAATCGTCCGGGCTAGAACAACGGTCGGCTGACCCTTGTGCTCAACGGCCGCCCGGTACGCGGCGTATACCTTGACCGGGTCATGCCCGCCGAGCCGGAGCTTGCGGATCTGCTCGTCCGTCAGATTTTCAACCAGGGCGGCTAGGCGCGGGTCAGTTCCAAAGAACTTCTCCCGCGAATAGGCGCCGGACTCGACGGTGTACTTTTGCCACTCCCCGTCGATCGTCTGGTTCATGCGCTCGAGGAGAAGGGCATCTGTGTCCGCCGCCAACAGCGGATCCCAATCTTCGCCCCACAGGACCTTGATGACGTTCCAACCGGCGCCCCGAAACGCACCCTCCAATTCCTGGACGATGTTGCCATTGCCGCGAACCGGGCCGTCCAGGCGCTGGAGGTTGCAGTTGACCACGAAGATCAGGTTGTCGAGTTGCTCACGCGCCGCCAGGGTAATGGCGCCGAGCGACTCGGGTTCGTCCATCTCGCCGTCGCCCAGGAAGGCCCAGACCCTCGACCCGGACGTATCCGCCAGGCCGCGATCCTGCAGATACCGGTTGAATCGGGCCTGATAAATAGCGGTGATCGACGCCAGCCCCATGGATACGGTTGGGAACTCCCAGAAATCCGGCATCAGCCAGGGATGCGGGTAGGAGGAAAGCCCACCGCCTTCCGCCAATTCGCGACGGAAGTTGTGTAGATGTCGAGCGTCCAATCGACGTTCAAGATAGGCCCGCGCGTAGATGCCCGGCGCGGCGTGACCTTGAAAGTAGATGTGGTCGCCCACGTGATCCTTCGCGTGCGCCCGAAAGAAGTGGTTGAACCCGATCTCGAGCAGCGTGGCCGCCGACGCATAGGTTGAAATATGTCCGCCGATGCCCGATGACCGACGATTGGCCCGCACGATCATCGCCATCGCGTTCCACCGCACCAGGCTCTTGATGCGACGCTCGATCGCCCGATCGCCCGGAAACGGCGCCTGACGCTCAACGGGAATCGTGTTGATGTACGGCGTGTTGGCGGTAAACGGCGCAACCACATCGTTGCGCTTGCCCCAGTCGATCAGTTGCCCGAGCAGGGTACGCGCCCTTTCGCGGCCCTCGTCTTGGACTACCGATCGAAGGGAGTCGATCCATTCCTGAGATTCTATGTCAGCGACCTGCACTTCAGTCATAGCAACCATCTTATCGGATGGAGCCCCGGACGGCTACACATACGCGGCCTCGCAATCCGTGTACACGGCCCTTTTGTGCCACAGTCGGTGGCCACACGGGCTGCTGGATTCGCTTTGGAGTCCAGAAAGCAGGGATATCCCCACATCGCGCCGATGTCCCCGAAATGCGATCGAACGAAACTCCAACAACCCAAGGGGAACCGGCAGTGGGTTCCATGCCGTTCTATGGCGACGTTTCACGCAAGGATTGATCCGAGAGATCGGTGAGGAACATGTGGCCGGGATCGTGGGTAATGGCCAGATCGAGCCCGGCATGAATGACGGCCTCCATCGGCGTAACCCCGCACGCCCAGAACACGGGCACCTCGCCGGGGCGCATCGTAACGGCATCGCCGTAGTCCGGTCGATCCAAATCCGCAATGCCAATGGCGCTTGGATCACCGACATGGATCGGAGCGCCGTGGACGCGTGGAAACGCGCCGGTGATCGCGCGAGCCGTCGGCACGTGCTGCGGCGGCATAGGGCGCATGGAGACGATCAGCGGACCCGCAAACGGCCCCGAGGCCTTGCACTCGATATTCGTTCGATACATCGAAACATTGCATCGCTGTTCGACGTGACGGACCGGGACGCCAGCCTCTATCAGCGCCGAATCGAACGTAAACGAACAGGCGATGAGAAAGGCTACCAGATCGCAGCGCGCATCGTTTGACGGATCGGGCCAATACGCGGTAATCGATGTAGGCTGATCCACGCACCGCCCGTTTTGAAACACACGGTAACGCGGCAAGTCCTTTCGCAAATCGGCGTCGGCAGCGATCTGGGTCAGCGCATATTCGCCGGGCGGGGTCACTTCCAGGAGAGGACAGGATTGAGGGTTGCGCCGGCAGAAAGATTCGAAATCGGCCGCCAACGCCGAGCGCACGACCACCAGGTTCGCCTGAGCAAAGCCCCGAGCGACGCCCGCGGTCGAGCCGGTGAATGCTCCGGTTCGGCAAAGCCGACGGATTTGCCGTCCGGTCAACCCGGCGTAATCGATTTCGTTCACTCAATTACGCCCTCACGGCGAAGCCGCGCCACCGCCCGCCCGATTTGCTCGGCGCCGATTCCATAAAGCCTGGCCGTCACGATGCAGCTCAAGAGGTTTTCCGGGAAGCGCACGGCTCCCTCCACGCCCGTCGGGTTGATCGGGCCGATCTCTTCCACCGTTCCCTCGACGCTCACATACAGCTTCCCCTGAAGGAGCCAGGCGCCGCGATCGACGGCTTGTCGGGTGGAAACAAAGAACGTTCGTCCGCGATGTTTGCGGGCCAAGGAGCGAACGCGCTCATCGTCGAACGGAAGGATCAGCACATCGCGGACGTCGTGCGGCGGCGCATGCTTCGTGGAGGCGTCCGCATGGCCCTGGTTCATGAAAATGCGGGCTTTCGTGCGAACGTATTCCGCCAGCGATCGATGCCGATCCAGATGCGCTTCGCTGATATTCAGAATGATCGCGACATTCGGGCAGAAACGGATCACTGAATCGAGCTGGAAGCTGGAGACGGCCACGGCAATCGGCTCCCGCGCGTCTTCGTCCAGAAGCAACGCGGAAAGCGGGCGCCCTCGGTTGCCGCCGATGCTCACACGCCGATCAGCCAATCCAAACACGTGCTGCAATAGCTCCACCGTCGTTCGCTTGCCGACCGTTCCGGTGACGGCGATGAGTGGTCTTGAGCAAAGCTGGTAGGCCAGCTCCAATTCGCTCATCACCGCGATGCCCCGACGGTGGAGGGCGTTACGAATGGGGCTGTCGGGCCGCACGCCCGGACTGGCTACGACCAGATCGCAGGACTCCAGAAACTCAATCGTATGCCCACCCGTCTCAATGCCCGCCAACAGTGTACCCGGTTGCAGGGTGACGCCGGCTTGATCCGATACGCAAACGCGGTGGCCTTGCCGGGCCAACAGGGCCCCCGCCGCCCGACCCGATTCGCCGTAACCCAGCAAACCGACGCGTAGTGATCCTGAGTGAGACGAGCTTTCGCCGGGCGTCTCCATTCGATCCCTCGTCCTTCGCTGTAGTGGTGATAAGGTGTTTGAGGCGTGATCGGCGCCTCGTCGATCCAGCGGTGACGCAACGATTTGTCGGCGAATATCCTCCAGCATGCGCAAGCTGGCGGGCAAACCGATTCCATCCACGGTCGCTTCGTGGAGGCCTGTGACACCATCGACGGCCCCACCAACCTCCACCAGGCGGTCGATATCAAGAGCAGCCTCTTGTGCGGTCGGAAGCAGGTCGCGGCCAGCCAGCACGGACAGCGCACCGGTCAATCCATACGCGCCCCAATTGGAAACACCGGCGGCAATACAAAAGTCCGTCGCGACCACGGTGGCTGCCTGCTGTCCGCTGGGCATCTTTGTGGCCCCTTCGGCGAAGACCTTTCCCATTCCGATCTCGTTGCCGCCGTCACCGATCCCCACCGTGGTGATCCCGTGAGAACCCGCTTCGAGAAACAGCTCGTCCAGCGGCGCCGTCGTGGAGGTGACGTCGACGCCGCGCATGTTGCGGTATCGCCCGTCCTCGGCCCGCCCCAACCGTTCGATCGCCACAAGGTGCGTTGGCCCGATGCGTTCGATGTAGTCTGTTCCGTCGAGCAATGGGGAGAGCCCGATGGATTGAAACAGCGCAACGTTCCATTCGTCCGTGATGTAGTCCACCTCGATGCCGAGCTTGCGAAGCGCTTCCCCCAGGGTCTTTGCGCCCGGCGGTCCGTCGGTCTCTCCCGCACCGGCGCCGGGGATGTAGAAACCACTGACGATGCCGACGCGTTTGGCCAACTGGAGCGATCGGGCCGCAAGCTGCAACTGACCTGCCATCATCAGCCCGAAGACGTTGCGCCCGCCGGGATCGCTGGTCATCAGGTTTTCTATTGACGTAATTCTTGCGTCCATCGACTTCTCTACAGAGGTGGCCAAGCGGCCTCAGTGTCGAAATGATAGTGGATCGGCCAGAGGGAACGCAAAGATCATCTTTGCGTTTCGCCACGGCTCAGAAAGAAGATTCTCAAATACAACCATCGGTCACGGTTGATGGTGAGTCGGCGTTTGGCAGTGGCGGCACGTGCGGTCGAAGCAACCGCAGCAAGGCCGGCAGAATCAACACCGTGGCCAGGAAACAGCTGCAAATGCTTACCACGAGCAGCCCGCCGAGACGGTTGTTGGCCGGCACCTGCGATAGGACCAGCACGCCGAATCCCAAGGCGACCGCGAGGGCATCCATGAAAATGGCGGGGCCGGCCTCAGCCACGGCATCCGCCGCCGCCCGCGTGGCGTCCATGCCCTCTTGACGCAATAACCTGTAACGCTCCAGCAGGTGGATGGCGTAGTCCACCCCGATCCCGAGAGTCATTCCGGAAAACATCGACGTGGCTACTCCCAGTGGAACAGCTAAATACCCCATTAGGGCGAAGTTGATCAAGATCGCCAGCGCGCTGGGCAGAACACTCAGCACACCCCAGATCAATGATCTTCCCAAGATGGCGGTGACTACAAAGATTCCGATCAGCGAGCCCACGAGCGAGCGAACCTGAGTGGTCACAATGGCTTCGATAAGCGCCTGACTGACCGCCACGTCGCCGCCGAAAGCCAATTGAATTCCGTGGGGAGTCAAATGCCGGCGTTCATATTCGCGAATTTCAGCCATGAGCCGTTGGGTCGCAACGAAGTTGGCGTTCTTCAGGAAAACCGTGATCAGGCCTTGGCCGTACTCCTCATCCAACAGTTCATGGTGACGCTCCTTCCCTCGAATGCGCTCATATTGTTTCCACAACCACTCGATCCGCTCCCGCTTTTCCGGTATGCGTCGAAACTCCTCGTCTCGCGCTTTGACCATAAAATGCGTCGTGGAAAGAAACGTAGCCGGACCCAGCACGCCGCCGACAGCATCCTGTTTGCGCCCTGAGATGAACTCCTCCAAAGCGCCGATTCGCCTAAGCACGTCCGGCTGCTTGAACCGCTGGGGCGTAAGGACAAAGCTGGCCTTGGCTTCGGAGCCCAGACGCAACGCGGTGCGCGGTGAACCGTGGTACGGAATGCCCGTGATGACGATTTCGTTGCCGTCACGTGCGGCGCTCTCAATCCACGACGACCATTTGCGATGAATGTATCGCGTAGGCTGCCCCGGGCGGATGATTTCCGTCGGTTCGATGGCGAGCAGCTCAATCTTCTGGGACA
>JADFMZ010000330.1 GCA_022563615.1 Planctomycetota bacterium | reverse complement strand
CCGACCACCGAGCATTTTATCTCGCCGCCGCATAGAGGGCTTTTTCAGGGACGACTAGTGAAATATCCGGGTCGACAACGATCGCGCTCGCTTCAACCCGGCGGCTGGGACCCATAATCGCCCCTTCTTTGGGCCTGACTGCCGGATCATAGTATGAAAACGGACCCAGGGGCGACAGGTCAAGCGGGCCGGCTTGTTGTCCGAAGGTTACGAGGTCCGGTGCGGGGAGGGCCAAAGATCCGGAGCACGTTCTCATGCAGCAGATCGAGGCAAGCCTATCGGTGATGCTCGTCCGGGACATCATGACGAACCCGGTGCAGACCATTCTCCTGGATGACTTCATCTTCAAGGCCAAACAGCTCTTTGATCGCAGGCGCTTTCACCACGTCGTCGTCCTGGAGCGGGACCGGGTCTTCGGCGTGGTCTCGGACCGCGATATTCTGAGGGTCATCAGCCCTTTCGTGGGCAAACCGATGATGGAACGAAAACAGGATCTGCGCACGCTCAAAGGTCGCATTCATCAGATCATGTCTCGCGGCCTGATTACGATCGGCCCCAACGAATCGGTCGCCGAGGCGGCTAGGTTGATGTTTCGAGAACGAGTTTCCTGCCTGCCGGTTGTCGGTCAGAGCGGGTTACTGATGGGTATTCTGACCACTCGGGACATTGTTTCCTGGGTTGGCGGCACATCAGATACGAGACTGGAACCGTCAGGCCAGGCTGTCTAATGTTCCAAACCCGCCAACGCCCGTCGCTTCGAATGCGGTGGCTGATGTGGCGCGCCCGCTTCAGCATCCCCACGTTGCTGGCCCGGGTCGATGAACGCAAGGCTGTTTCGTGGATCGCGGGCATCAACGGCGGGCTTGCCATCGTGGTCATCAGCCTGTTTGCCTGGCTCAGTCATGCACCCCTGGTCTTTCCGGCGCTGGGTCCGACGGCGTTCATTCTGTTCAGCGCGCCGTTCTCGCCCGCGGCTGCACCGCGCAGTGCCATCCTGGGGCACTGGATTGGAATGGCTTCGGGCCTCGCCGCCTGGCACTTCATAACCCGCCTCAGCGGCGAGGCGGTCTCGCTCCAGATCCAGGGCTGGCCTTTGCTGTGCAGCGCGTCGTTAGCCTTAGCGCTAGCCTCTGCGTTGCTGATCAGGTTTTCCTGTCCGCATCCACCGGCCTGTGGCAGCGCCCTGGTCGTCGCGCTCGGCGGCGTGACGGACTGGCTTGGGTTACTGGCCATGGCCGCCGCGGTGGTCCTGCTGACCTTTCAGGCCGTCTGCATTAACCGAATAGCCGGTGTGCGCGTTCCGACCTGGTCCCCCGGCTAATCCTGCGTTTCGCAAGTCTCACAACACCCTGAGCCGCAGGCTTCAGCCTGCGCGATCCCGCGCAGATGGCGTGCGTTCACAAGAAGCCGTGACATCGTGCAGACTTTGTAGGTGTTAAACGTATCCAAACCGGTTGCTGACGATCATGGGATCGGTATGGGGTTTCTTTCGTCCTGAGCGATCGTCGCCATTCTGCGTTCGCGCGGGCTGTAAGCCCGCGCCTCGAGTGGAAACATCGTCGCAGCGATGATGAAACAAACTACGATCTCCCACTCGGTTGCGGATCGGTCGCAGGTGAGTCGCTGCGGACCTTCAGATGAGCGAGTACGCATCGGATCTCATCGTATGGCACTTCTTTGTTCAATCGCTCGAAGATCGGCTTGAGCCGATCGGCGCCGACCTCGTCGGCGGCGCGGACAACGGCCTGGTACTTCGCTCCATCCACCCACCGTTCGATGGAAGCGGGCCTGGCGAATTCGATGAAGTCGCTCAGATAGCCGGCCACCGTACTGGGTGCGCGCGCGAGTAACGCCATCACGTCATCCGTCGAAGCCCCCCGGGCGAACAGATCGAACGCCACCCGCCGCGTGCGCGACATTCTTCCTGTGCGACGGCCCTCGCGTGCCGACGTCAAGGAGGAAACGTCGCCGTCCGATCCGGTCGGCG
This sequence comes from Planctomycetota bacterium, assembly GCA_022563615.1. Lineage (GTDB taxonomy): Bacteria > Planctomycetota > Phycisphaerae > UBA1845 > UBA1845 > JADFMZ01. The sequence goes on along the minus strand of JADFMZ010000330.1, from coordinate 2,161 downwards.
CGCCGTCGGCGGCGACGTCGGTCTCAAGCTCCTGGGCGCGACAGTAGGTTGCGATCTCTCGTAGAAACCGATCGCCGAACTTCGCCATCTTGGCGTCGACGATCCCCTGGACCGTGCGAAACGTCGCGGCGCTGGTCGGCCGACGGCGGGCCAGTTCACGCAGTGTCCGATCGCCGAAGATCACAAACGCGGGTACGCCGGCTAGATCGGCCAGCTCACGCCGGACACTCCGCAAGTGATCGAATAATCCTCGATCCACGCCCTCCCACGACACGGCTGCCCCACGAGTTTTCTTCACGGGCCTGGCTGCGGTACGAATCAGATGAACGGTGCGCTCGCCGCGCATGACCTCCCACGACAAGTCGTTAAGCAGCAGAACGGGGTGGGTGCCAACCGTTCGCTCCAAGAGGCCCTGATCCAGAAGCTGATAGACCCAGTTCATCAGCGTTTTCTTCGGCGTGCCCTGGAGGATTCCATACGTGCTGACCTGATCGTGCCCGCGCCGGAGAATGAGCTCTGTGCGGGCGCCAAGAAGCACGTCCACCGCGTGGCCGACGCCGAAGTTCATGCCACTAATTCGCTCGACCCTTGCGACGCTCGAAATAATCTTCTGCGCGGTTTCTGTCGCCTCCTCCATTCCCTCGGTCTCACCGAGGCAGATGTTGCAGGCCTCGCAATTGTCCTTGGGATAAGCCTGCCCGAAGTGTTCCGAGAGCAAACGGTGGCGACATTTCGGCACCGTGCAATAGCGACGCATCTCTTCGATCAGAGTAGTCTGGGTGGCGATGGTCCGTTCCGACTCGTCCGACCCATCCGCGCCGCGGGCGATCAAAGATTGCCACCGCATCACATCAGCGGCCGAATAGAACAGCACGCACTCCGCTTCCAGACCGTCACGCCCCGCACGCCCCGTTTCCTGTTGATAATGCTCGATCGACTTGGGCATGGTGGCGTGAATGACGCACCGCACGTTGCTACGATCAATGCCCATCCCAAACGCCACCGTGGCGGTGACAACATTGAGCGACTCGCGGGCGAAGGCGTCCTGCGTGCGCCCTCGCTCAGCGGCGCTCAGGCCGGCGTGATAGGCTCGGGCGTCGATCCCGGCACTCCGCAGGGTGTCGGCCATCTGCTCCGTATCTTTGCGACTCAGGCAGTAGACAATGATCCCTTCGCCGTCGTGCCGCTGAACCACCTCAATCACCTGGGAATACACGTCCAACCGAGGCACGACCCGGTAGACCAGGTTCGGCCGATCGAACGTCCCTACAAGCATCATGGGATCACGAAGATGCAATTGCGCTGCGATGTCTTCACGCACGCGTTGGGTTGCCGTGGCCGTGTAGGCGTGCACGCTGGCTTTGGGAAACCGTTGCTTGAGCGTAGCCAGCTTTCGGTACTCGGGACGGAAGTCGTGGCCCCAATGGCTGATGCAGTGGGCTTCATCGATGGCGAAGGCGCGAACGTTCAGTTGTTCGGCGAAGCTCAGAAACGCCTCCGTCAGGAGACGCTCCGGCGATACGAAGATCAACCGGAATCGTCCAGTTGGCAGGTCGCGGGCGTTCCGATCCTTCTCCTCATCCGACAGGCCGCTGTGAATGGCGGTGGCCGGATAACCACACGCCCGAAGCGAGTCAACCTGGTCCTTCATCAGAGAGATCAGTGGTGACACAACGATGTCCGTACGATCCGCCACAACGGGGGGAACCTGGTAGCAGAGGGACTTCCCCCCTCCGGTCGGAAGCACGACGACCGAATCCCGTCCTGAAAGCGTCGCCTGGATAGCCTCTTCCTGCATGGGCCGAAGTGCATTGAAGCCCCAGTAGGAGCGGACCTGCTCAAGGATTCGTCTAAGCGGCACAGGCGATGACGCCGTGCTTTCCCCAGCATCAGATGGTTTCGTCCGAGCCGCGTCCACGGGCAACAGCGTAGCCACAGCCAAAGTGATCGACAAGGCGAGCAACGTCCGTGGGGATGAAACGGGTCCGTTACCGTATGGGGGCCCTTCGTCGTGCCGTAGGCACGGTTTGAACCTAGCCCAGGACATGGTCCAGGTACGTGTTTAGCGGGGGGTGGCGTATTGGCCATGCGCGATCCGATATAGGAAGGGGTGTGCTCCGCGCGGAGGGGCGGGGCTGGGAATAAGGGCATGGATGCCGAC
>JADFMZ010000329.1 GCA_022563615.1 Planctomycetota bacterium | reverse complement strand
CCGTTTCTGAATCCCCGTAATGACGGTGCGAGCGTGCAAGAAGATAATCGTCGTTCCTGTCTCGAACTGCCCATCGAACACGCAGAGGGCAAAGTAGTGACAATCAGTGACACCGTTACGCGGCAGCTCGAAGCCGCCGGCCACATCGCCCTGCGGTACGTGGATGCGGACGGGCGCTGCGACGCTTATCCAGCCAACCCCAACGGCAGCGTTGCCGGCATCGCCGGCCTGTGCGATTCGACGGGCCGTATCTTTGGCCTCATGCCCCACCCGGACCGATTCTTCGATCCAACCCACCACCCCCAATGGACCCGCCGCCGCTCAACACGCACGCCGGACGGCCTGACCGTTTTCCAGAACGCAGCCGCCCATTGGAGTCGGTAGATGGTTTCCGGTTTCGAGGAGAACCTCAACCGCATGGGTAGGGTGGGCTATGCCCACCGACACATTCTTCCGAGAAAAAAAGGGTGGGCATGGCCCACCCTACAGAATAACAAGACGTGGTTCGAAGCGTTCACGACATTTCGACGGTCGCGCAGGCTGAAGCCTGCGGCTCGGGTCAGAATATTACCTTTGCAACATGTTCTTAGGCGAAACGGCGTCGCGTTTTGCCAAGGAACCCCATCCCCATCCCGATCACGGCCAAGGACAACACGGTGTCGGTGCCGCAAAGGTTTACCGTAATTACGGGGTCGTCGTTCTGCCGGTCGATGCAAGCGAAGATCAGGAATGATTCGCACGCTCCCTCGACGCAAGAGTCCACCGTGCAGGAGTCGCCGTCGTCGCAGTCCAGGTTGTCCAGGCAGCCGTCCCAGAAGGGTGCGGCGTCGCAGGGCACGTTAAAAAAATCGGACGGAAACAGGTCCGTGGTGCTGGGGTCGCCGGTAAATCCGTCCACGTGAACGGCTGCGCCGGTCAGCGAAAGCCACCACAACGTCGTCAAGCCGTCGCCGTCCACCGCGAAGTCGACGAATCCGGCTGGTTCGCCGAAGAAGAATACAAGCCATGGTGGGCCGGGCGCGTCGATATCTACAAACGAGCCGTCGATGATCACGTCACTGCCCGAGACGATGACGAGTTCTCCGGTGGCCAGCAGCACGACAAGCTCGGCGTTTTCCGCGTTAACGACGTCACAGGCTGCGAAGGTCAGCGAATCCGGAAACAGAACCCAGGGCGCCGTTTGGGCTACGGAGGTTGACGCGCTGAGCGCGCACACGGCTGCCCAAATCGTCGCAGTCAGGCCGATTCGAAACGATGGCATGGTTAGCCTCCTTGGTTACAGGTGATCGTGGCATCGCGCGGGCTAGAGCAAGCTCTAATTTTCTGTTGCGGCCGAATCTCGGTTTTTCCAGCGAGATTGTTTCGAAACAGCGAACCGCAATAAACGAGAGCGCTCCAAAGCCCTCGGCTCGGGTCGCGGCGCGAGTTGAAATCAGGGTTGCAGGATGCATGAAGCATGGCGCCAGTATCGCACGGATCGGGCTGCGTCGCCAGCGTGCATGCCCAATCAAATGATCGAGCCGGCAGAGGAGGATAGGGAAACGCGTTCAGGGCGGGGTAGGGCCGGCGTCAGGATTGTGCGAGCTGCCGCTCGGCTTCTTCGAGCGTATCGCACAGGTCGAACCAGGCATCCAACCGGGTTACGCTAAAGATACTCTTAACAAATGCTGCCGGCGCGACCAAGATGACCCTTCCCCGATTCATCCGAGAGCGGGTGACGAGATGGATCAGCGCGGACAGGCCGTTGGAGTCCAGCGATTGAAGCTGGGAAAGGTCGATGGCCAACCGGGCCCCCGGCTCAAAGGCTGAATCCGCCAACGTTTCGATCATCTCCTCGGCGTCGCTCGCGCTGAGCTCGCCGGCGAGGTGGGCGACACGAAACGGGCCGGTGTTTGTGATCCGAAGGTCCATGTTTGAAACTCATCCTCGTCGGGTTCGTCGAGGTTCTCTTTGAGCGTGTTCAAGAAGCCTTATTCAGAGCCGCGCCCGTGAGGAAGCGGTCCGGGTTCGCGGACAAAAACCGTTCCCTTACGGTCGTGGCTCGGTTGGTCATGAACTTTCTTATACGCCCTCTAGCAAAACTGTGTTGTGGACGGTCGAAGCAGCGAAAATATCGCGCGGGCTAAAGCCCGCGGCTCGGTTTGGTTAGAGTGCCTTGGACTACTTTCGCAGATTTCCCAGGTTGATTCGCTGGACGGCCAACCGAGGCAACAGGAAGTTCTCTCCTTCAAACGCCGTGACTTCGCCGGAGACCACAAAGACCAGACCGACGTTTTCCCGTTCCCGTGCCTGGACCATTCGCTCTGTATTTTTGCTGGGCAGCAGCTTGATCGGCTGGTCCGGCGCATCGCCGTGGGTCGACTCAAATCGGAATGCCCACCAGTCGCCTTGGGGAACGACCCTTCCCAATCGACTGACGATCGGTGAGCCGTCAATCCTTGACGCCCGAGCCGCATAACCCTTTTTGGCATCGTCGTGGCTGGGCATGAGCCCTTCGGCTGCCAACAGGGCATCGACCGGCTGCTGAGCTTCCATGACGGCCAGCACGTCTTCAACCGATGCATCGGCGGCGATCGGCGCTTCCGGCGCAGTGCTCGACTCGGCCTCGGTCACTGCGGGCGAAGGCGATGCAGCGGTCCGGCGCCGCGCCGTCCGCACGAGCAGATAATTCTCCCCGCCAAATACGGTCATCTCTCCCGATACCGTGAACGAGTCCGCATTCTCCGAGTCGGCCTGGATGTGAGCCATCACCTCCAAGGAGGCATTGGGCAGGATTTTGAGGGATCCTCCCGCCTTGTTGTCCTGGAAATGGAAAACCCACCACGCTCCGACCCGCTCCAATCTCCCCGGGTGGTCCAGGACGGTCCAGCCTTCGGGCCACAGCTTTGGTTCGGACGATACGCTGGCTCGATCCCGAGCACCGGAGGGCGGGATGACTGTGTTGACGGGGCGCCGTCGCTGCAACTCCCGAAGCAGCTCCTCTGCGGTGGTCCTATTGCTTTCGGGGTGGTTCCTGGCTGTGACCGGCGTGGGCGCCGGCTCGCTGTCCTGCGGGGTTGAGGCTGATGCGCCGCTATCCGTCGCCGCGACCAGACCGACGGTTGCGAGCAGAACCATGTGACGAACGACTGCTGCAAACACCATTTCAACTTCTCGTAGCCGGTGGGTCTCGCACCCACGCACTTGGGCACTGTGCTATGTCCAACCCTCGCAAGAACTTATCGGCAACCGGCAAGGCTCTAATCCAGAAAGAGCGCTCGTTTGTCCGCCACACTGCCTGTACTTTTCCGAATCGCCCTTCAACGACTCGTTACTTTTCTTCTTATTCACTTCGCAACTCTTTTACTTACTTGGCGTCGAGCGCTTTGGCCAGTTCGGCGGGGCTCGTCACCGGTAGTTGACAGCGGTAGTTCTCGCAGACGTAGGCAGTCGGCAGGCCCTTCACGCGGGATCGCCCTTTGAGCAGCGGCAGGGTCGTCTCGTTCAGCTTTTCCGGCGCATGGACGACGACCTTGTTGGGCAGGTATCGCTCGAACACGGTTCGGACCAGTGCCTGGGTGGCCGGCAATGCGGGGTCGCCGATAATGGCGATTTCCTTGACCCGATCGTGGTACAGATCGGCGGCGCAGTGCAGACGTTCGTAAGCGCTGGGCGATCGGGTCGCCATCGTCGCGAACGCGCGCAGAATGGATTCCGCCTTTTCGCGGTAGTCTTTTCGGTCGAACAGGACGGCGAGCCGAAGGAGATTCTGCGCCTGGATCGAGTTGCCAGCGGGGATCGCCCCGTCCTGCGGATCCTTGGAGCGGGCGACGAGTTTTTCGCCGTCGTTGGCGGTGAAGAAAAAGCCGCCGCCCTTTTCGTCAAAGTAATATTCGATCAAGGTATCGGTCAGCTTCACCGCTTCATCCAACCATCGCGGGTCGAAGGTGGCCTCGTACAGGTTGAGCAGCCCTTCGGTCATAAAAGCGTAGTCGTCCAGGTATCCGGTCAACCTGGACTGACCCATTCGATAGGTTCTCAGAAGCCGCCCATCTTTGGTTCGAAGCTTGGTCAACACGAAGTCAGCCGCTCGTGCCGCCGCCTTGGCAAACTTTGGTTCGTTCAACACTCGAGCGCCCTTGGCCAGGCTGGCGATCATCAGGCCGTTCCAA
>JADFMZ010000328.1 GCA_022563615.1 Planctomycetota bacterium | reverse complement strand
ACGGGCCGCGGCGAAAATCCTTGCTTGGAAACATGATGAACACCCCTCGCCTCAAAGCCTATCCCAGTAAGTGTGGCACGGGTTTGTAACTCGTGCGTTTCACCGGTTGAAAACCGGTGCCACAACGGTTACATGGGACAAGTCTTGTTGGCCTCCGTTTGCGATACCCGATCCCGTATTGCCGAACGAACTGACTGCATGCACCCTACCCGAGCGGCCTGCGATGTCAAGAACTCACAGGAACCTTTGAAGAAGTACGACATCGGTGGACTTGCTATACTTGGCTCCGATGAATCGTGTCCAGACCACCAGCGCAATCTGCGTCGTAGAGCCCGCTCGCGTGTCCGTATCGCCCGAGGCGGCGGTTGTGAGTTTCTCTTGCGCAACAGATCCGGCGATTCTCGAAAGCTCTCTCAGCGGCGGAGGTTACGATCGTTTTTCGATCTTCGCATGTGATCCCGTGGAAGTATTCATCGCCGGTCCCGGAGAGTGCCCCTTTCGGGCGCTGGCCCGATGTATCGACCGCTACCCGGTGGTGCGAAAGACGCATCCCGAGGTGCCGTTTGCCGGTGGTTGGATCGGTTTTTTCTTGTATGAGGCGGGATTGACGGTGGAACGGCTCCAGCCGACGACCGTGCAGGACGTAGCGCTTCCGCCGGCCCGGTTCTGCCTTTACGACGCGGTCGCGGTCTTCGATCATAGCGCCGATCAATGGTGGCTTTCCGCCGTCGATTGGCCGGCGCCCCTGGCCGACGCCCGACCAACCGTTGATACTCGTTTGACCGCGCTTCGCCGACGGCTCGAAGCCGCCGGCGCTGACCCGTTGCCCGAACTATCACCCCCAACGTCGTCACCATGCGTGGCGAATATGTCGCGCGGGGATTATCTAGCCAAGGTTGAGCGAGCCAAGCAATACATCGAGGCTGGCGACATCTATCAGGTTAATATTTCCCAACGCTTCACCACTCGAACCCATGCCACGGCGACAGACGTGTACCGTAGCCTGCGGAGCGTCACGCCGTCGTCGCACGCAGCCTTTCTGCGCTGGGACGACACGGCTATTCTCTCTGCATCACCCGAGCTGTTCCTGGACCTGCGTGCGGGGCATGTCGTAACGCGTCCCATCAAGGGTACGAGACCGCGTATCGGCGACCGCGCCGTGGATCTTCGCGCACGCCGCGAACTTCAGGACAGCCCGAAGGACCGCGCCGAGCTGACCATGATCGTCGATCTTCTGCGAAACGATCTGGGGCGGGTTTGCTCCTATGGCCGGGTACGAGTCGTTGACGCCGGCAGCATCGAAGAGCATCCGACCGTGTTTCATCGCGTCGCCACTATCGAGGGTGAACTGGCGCCCGGGCGCACCTGGCTTGATCTATTGCTGGCGACCTTTCCAGGCGGTTCGATCACGGGGACGCCGAAGATTCGAGCCATGCAGATCATCGACGAGCTGGAACCGACAGCGCGGGGTGTATACTGCGGCTCGATCGGATGGATCGGCTTGGACGGATCGATGTCGCTGAATATCGCCATCCGCACCATGGTCCAGGTCCGCGACCGGGTGCACGTTTATGCCGGCGGCGCGATTGTCGCGGACAGCACGCCGGAGGGCGAATACGATGAGACGCTGACCAAGGCGGCCGGTATGTTACGCGCCCTGGGTTGTGCGTCGCCGGCGGCGGCGTCGGCTCTGAACAAGGCGGTCATGGGTTAATGTCGTATATCTACCTGAACGGGGCGTTCGTTTCCGACGGCGAGGCGCGGATCAGCGTGAGCGACGGCGGCTGGCTGCATGGCGCCGGCCTGTTCGAGACCATGCGCGCCGAGCACGGGCGTATCTTTCGGCTTGACGCTCATTTGGATCGGCTTCGGCACTCGGCTTGGCAAATCCTCAGGCCCATCGAGCCCCAGGCCCTGCCGGACGAATCAATCTTTGCCGAGCTGCTCGAACGCAACCTGATCCGGAGCGCTCGGGTGCGCATGACGGTCTCGGCAGGATCATTGCAGAATCCAACCAACGCAGAGGGGCAGGAGCCGACCGTTTGCATCACGACCGCCCCGCTCGATTCTTATCCGGCTGATCTATATGAACAGGGTGGGCAAGTTGTTGTTTGCAACTTCAAACTTTCGACGACCGATCCGATCGCCGGGCACAAGACAACGGCCTATCTGCCGCGCCTATTGGGTCTGCGGCAAGCGCGGCTGGCGCAATGCATCGAAGCCCTTTGGTTTACAAACGAAAACCACCTGGCGGAAGGGTGCATGAGCAACGTCTTTATCCTTCGCGGAAAGGTACTCCAGACGCCGCCGCTCGACACGCCCGTGCTGCCCGGGATCGCCCGGAGCGTGGTGTTGGAGATGGCTGCAAGCGCGAACGTCACGGTGCAGGAATGTCCGCTCACCATTGACGATCTCCTGGACGCCGACGAGGTTTTCTTGACCAACGCCATCATGCAGGTCATGCCGGTCATTCGGGTTGAAAAACATGACATCGGCGCCGGCCGGGTGGGGCCGATGGCCAAACGATTGTTGGAGGAATATCGCAAGTTGGTCCAAACGGAGTGCGCACAGCCATGACCAAGCGACCGCGAAGAACGTTAAAGACCGTGGTCTTTGACCTTGACCAGGCGATGGAGTCGATTGCGCCGACCGCTTTTGCTCAGGAGTGGGACAACGTGGGCCTGATCGCGGGTGATCCAGCCGCAACGATCCATCGGGTGTTGTTGTGCATCGACTTGACACATGCAGTGATCGACGAAGCCATCCGCAAGAGAATCGAGCTAGTATTAGCCTATCATCCACCGATTTTCAGACCGATCGGCACGCTCCGCGCGGACAGCACCGGCACCGACGCCCTTGTCTTTCGTTGTGTTGAAGAAGGCATTGCCATCTACTCCACTCATACGGCGCTGGACGCCGCCGAGGGGGGCACCAACGATGTAATCGCTTTGTTATTGGGAATCCAACAGACCGAGCCGCTTGAGTGGGTCGATCAAGCCGGTTCCGGTCAGCACAAGTTGGTGGTCTTTGTTCCGCCTGAGGAAGTCGAAAAGGTTGCCGACGCGATGTTCGCCGCCGGCGCCGGGCACATCGGCGACTATAGCCGCTGCAGCTATCGCGTTTGCGGAACCGGAACGTTTCTCGGCGGGAAATCGACCAGCCCAGCCGTTGGACGAAAGGGGCGACTGGAGTATGTCGAGGAGGTTAGATTGGAAGTGATCGTGCCGGGCCAGGCCCTGCCAGGCGTCATTCAGTCGATGATCGAGGCCCACTCCTACGAGGAGCCGGCGTTCGACATCTATCCGCTGAAGCCCAAACCCGCCCGAGGGATCGGACGGGTCGGCGCGCTGCCTGGAGCGATCACCCTATCCAGTCTGGCCCGAAAACTGAAACGATCAACCGGAGCGACCTGCGTACAAACCGTCGGCCCCGTGGATCGCACGGTCACACGCGCCGTCATCGTCGTCGGCGCTGCGGGGAGTCTGCCGTTTCGTATTCCACTCATGCCAAGCGATGTCATTATCACCGGCGAAATCCGTCACCACGACGCACTGACCATCCAACGACACGACTGCACAGCCATCGCGCTGGGTCATTGGGCCAGCGAGCGCCCGGTGCTGGAGCCACTGGCCAAGCGACTTCAAGAATCTTTGTCCGGTATTGCTCTCACCGTCAGCCAAGCGGACGCGGACCCTTTCCATCCTGCGTGATTCGGTTCGCACGACGTAAGAGGGTGCCGGACAATCGACCCAACGGTAGGAACTCTTGTCCTTGCGGAAGGAGGCAGTGGCGCGGTAGAATTCCCAGGCGTAGGGCGTGCTCGGCATGCCAAGTCGTCCTGCGACGGATGGCGTCGGGTATAGCCCGACCTACCTCGCTGCGTGATTCGGTTCACGCGCCGTGAGAGGGTTCCCGGACAATCGACCAAACGGGAGGAACTCGTGTCCTTGCGGAAGGAGGCGGAGTTCTCCAGCGAATGCTCACTCCATTCAAACTAGGGCTCGGTGGAATTATCGGTGATGGGCGGCAGTATCTTCCTTGGATCGCTCGGGAAGATTTGATTCGAGTCATTCAGCTGGCCTTGGGAGATGATCGAGTTCGAGGGGTCGTGAACGGGGTTTCCCCAAATGCTGCGTCGAATCGAGAGTTCACCAAAGT
>JADFMZ010000327.1 GCA_022563615.1 Planctomycetota bacterium | reverse complement strand
GTGCTTGAATGTCGGACGATATGGTTTTGATCTGACGCACTTGGTCGAAAATCGCGGTTGCAGAGCCAAATAGACTGCGGTCCATTTCGATTCGTTTCGTGAGTGCGCTGAGATCCGAAAAGGAAGCTGCCGAGCGCGTCAACTGCGATATTGCGTCGGAGTAAAGGCTGGTCGACAGGCTGAGGGTTTTCGCCACTTTCAACAATTCGACGTTGGGATTACTCAATGTGTTCGCCACCTAGTCTTGTAGGGGCCGCTGTGCGGACCAATCCGATCACGGGCGCTTCGTGCGAGATGCGGTCCGCTTGCTTTGGTTCCCAGTCCGTATATCACGCCTCTGGATCGTCTGCAAGAGGCGCGCTAAGCAAGACTCATGTAAGCCTGTAAATGTAGGCATCTTCGATCAACGTCCCGTTGACCACATTGTGCGTGAAGCGTATGCCACCAATTCCAGGGCCCGTGCGGACAACTGTGCGAAGCAGACCAACCATGGGTGCGTCGGGCTTTGCCAAAGCGATGTGGCCGAGCTCTAGAGGCTTCAGTTCCGCTTTGGCGGCAGTCAGCGTCCTCTGGATCTGACGGTAGATTCCCTTGGGCCCTCTCTTTCCAACCTGCGCTTGCGCGAGGACTAGCTTCCATGCGCTAATGTCCGGGAAGTAGAACCAGAAAGCGGCGTCGGGTTGAATTCCACGATCGTCGAGACGACGAATCAGCTCCGCGCCCGCGTCAATCAACTGCTTGGAGAGATCGGCTTCTACCATTTCGACTTTATCCACGTAAGAACGCCGTTCTTCCTCGAGGTGCATGCGGAGAGTATATCCTCTGCCTGGGCCGGTGTGATTCCGACGTCGTATCGACTGGACTCAGACCAGTCCTTCACCACTGCCCAGTTTACGTCGAGATCCAAATTCGCTCGGCGGGCACGGTCCAACTCTGGTGACAGTCCTGCCACTCGCACCAACTTCTCAAGATCATGCGTGTATGCCTCGTTAACCAACTTCTTGTCAGGGAAGTCATGTTGCTTTATCTGTCTGGCCACACAGGCCTTTAGGGCACACTCAATGGCATAGCCAACGAGGTAGTAGGCGCCAGGGGAATGCCCCGCTCGCAAAAGGCTACGCGCTTCTCTAACCCGAAGGTTGGAGATTCGCTGGAGTAAAGTGCGATTCATCGCGTCAACTCGTACTCGTCAAGCATCCTTTGCCCAGTTACGTCACCGTCGCTGACAACGGGCGCGGAATTCCGCCTGCATAGAAACAATTAAATTGATCCGCATCACATGCGGAACTTTGGTTTTCTGTCCGTATAACACGCCTCTGGATCGTCTGCCAGAGAGGCGCCGTTGGACAAGATGCAGGGAGCATAACATGGAGTGGGGGCCGCTGCAACGCCGGTGTGTCGCCGCCGCTGGTGCAGCGTAGCTGACGCGGCGACCGGACGAGGGCTGCCGGTTCGTGGGGGCATGGGTTGATGCTGCGCGGAAACGGGCCGGATCGGCAACGCCGCTTTGCGGGTCGTTGTCGCGGAGGTGTCAGAGGCTGGATGGGCCCCTTGGTGCGCTGGGGGACTGCGGGCTGGGCGCGTTTTTGTGTTTATGGTTGCCTAAATCGCGGGTCGAGGTGAGGCCTTAGACGGCCGAGCGAGCGGCCACGCGCATGGCCTAACGATTTCCGAACATTTCTTATTTTTTGCTTGACAAACGCGTGCTAATCGGTCATGCTTGTTTACGGTTATTAGGGTTACTCGTTCCATGCGATTTCTTGTACAATTTGGAACCGCGGAGTCATCGTGAGCCTTTCCTCTGCGCCCTCGCGGCGCGGCGGGTAACGCTAATAACCACGCGGTGACTCCGCCTGCGCGCAAGGCGAGCCGAGAAGGTGGTTGCACACCAACCCGGCTCTGGCCAAGCGCACCTTTAACGGAGGTGCACAATGGTTACCGTGGATAGTACCGCAGTTGTCGTCCGTCCGAAACGCAGGGGCAAAGGGGCACGCAAACGCCAGAAAAGACGCCACCGCGTCCGTCGGAGATCCGCCAAGCTCGTCAAGACGGGCAAGGTTGACCTCATGCCCTGCCTGATCTGTGGATCGTGGGAGAACCTGACGATCCATCACATCGAGCCCGTCCAACCCGACCGATTTGTTTTTCTCTGCGGACCCTGCCACGTGTTGGCCCACATGCCCGTCTTCCGCACGATGGAGGTGTGCATCGCCTCGGGGCATTTCAGCATTCGTCCGGAAGCGGCACTCCCGCGAAAGGAGGTGGCCCGTGGCTAAGAAACAAACCAAGCACAAGAAGCCCGACCCGTTGGTCTGCCTGGACTCCGCCTATTCCATGGAGTTCAAGTTTTCCCGCAGATTCCAAAAGGATCCCGAGACCCTCCGTCGTCTGGCCCATCGGGTCGTGGACCTTCTCGCGGACGCCGGCCACTACGACTGGCTGGCCGACAGCGTGGCGGGCGATCTGGTCTGTCTGGCCGACGACTTTGTCATCAAGAACGTAACCGACCTGATCCGCGAGGCGCGGGCGCCGGGGAAGGCGGTGACCCGTGGCTAAACCCGAAACCGATCATGACACGTCGAACTCGAACAAACCATGGAACCTGACCAGTCGCGTTCGGGTGAACTTGCCGGAGTCGGTGCGTGACAATCTGGGTGCGTTGCGGCGGCTTCACCATCTGGTGGTGGACATCATGGCGGATCGCGGTTTCGTGAAAACGCTGGCGGATGACGCCGAAATGCGTTTGGAGGTTTTGAGTACCGACATGGCAGCCCATTATGTGATGGACTTGCTGGGCCAAGCCTATTCCCCGAGGAGGAGATCCAAGAAAACCAAGAAGTCGAAGAAGAGCGCGAAACGCGAGCGTAAGTGACGGTGGTCAGGCGTGGGCGCTTGATTTGATCCGGTGCGAGTTGATGGGCTGGTTCGGTCAGGACGCCCTCCGAATGTCAGGCACGCTCCCGGCCTGCAGCCGCGTACATTCAAGCCCCTTACAACGCGAAGGGTCGTCAATGGCACGCAATCCGTGTGCCAGGGAAGGTCTCATTATGCGTCGGAACGTGGCGAAGAATCTGCAGAATTCGCCCGGAATTCCAGCCAGATTCGCTTGATCCCGTTCGCCGGTCTTGCCCTCATGGCAACGTGTAGGCTGCGTCGCGTGGACGCGGTAGTACCCTTTCATAGGAGACCTGCGATGAAGAAGAATGAGGTGAAGGTCGGCGGAATGTACACCGCCAAAGTGGGCGACAAGCTCGTGACTGTGCGCATCGACAGCACCCACAGCAAGGGCGGTTGGAGCGCTACGAATACGCGGACGGGCAAGCGCATCCGCATCAAGAGCGCTCAGCGCCTTCGCGGTCGAGCGAAGGGCGATGGGAAGGCTGAGGCGAGCGAAGCGCCAAAGGTCGCCATTGCCAAGAACGAGAAGGCCAAGGCAGCGGGCGCTGCTGCAGCCAAGAAGACCAAGTCGAAGAGGAAGGGCGGCGCGAAAGCGGCGGTCGTTGAGACCATGGATGCGGCGACCAAGGCAGAGGTCGGTGCCAAGAGCGCCAAGGCCAAGAAGGACGATGGCGAGAAGAGGCCCAAGCGCATCAGCGCCCTCGACGCCGCCGCGCAAGTGCTGGCCAAGGCCGGCAAGCCGATGAAAGCCCAGGAACTGATCGCCGCGATGGCCGAGCAGAACCTGTGGAAGAGTCCCGCGGGCAAGACACCGCATGCGACTCTTTATGCCGCAATGATGCGTGATGCACGCGATAAGGGCAGCGCGTCGCGCTTCCGCAAGGTCGATCGCGGGATGTTCGCCGTCAACAACGCGGGAGCCTGATCGATGACCACCACGCATGAACCCAACGAATCCTTCGAGGTCGCCGACGACCACCTGATCCGCAATGTCGTCCCGCGACGCGGCGAGCCCATACAAGCATCGATGCCCCAAGGCGTCGTTCGAGCAGATCGCTCACGCGGCCGAGGAGCTCGGCGAGCATGGCTTAACGCTCGAGTCGCTGGTTCAGCACGAGGACTTGCCGTTCACTCAGGTCGCCGTCGTGACGCGTTACCGTCGCAACTACGCCGCGACCGACGGCGTCCACCTCGACGCGATGACCGAGTTCTATGCCCTGGCCGAAGACGGCTAACGACAACCCGATCCCACCATCAACGCCTCCGCA
>JADFMZ010000326.1 GCA_022563615.1 Planctomycetota bacterium | reverse complement strand
CACGGTGGTTTTCGCGTAGTTTGTGCACTGCTCAAGAGCAGTGGCACACCCACAAGACGACGCACGACGCGGCACTAGCGGAGGTGTGAAAGGCTTGAGCCCGGGCGATGGCGTGAGTGCGCGCCGCTCCACGGCGAATCGCAGTCCAGCCGGCGTTTTTCTTACGGTTCTTCTGAAGAATAAGGATTCACAACGAATGAACATTCTTGTCACCGGTGGCGCCGGGTACGTGGGCAGCCATTGCGTTCGGAATCTTTGCGAAGCCGGTCACTCGGTGGTGGTGTACGATCACCTCGAAGTCGGCCATCGCCAGGCTGTGGATCCGCGAGCCAGGTTGGTCGTCGGCGATTTGGGTGACGCCACGCTCCTCGGCAACACGCTGTCGGAGGGAAGCTTCGACGCCGTCATGCATTTCGCGGCACTGGCTGACGTCAATGAGTCTGTCAACCACCCGCTGCGCTACTATCGAAACAACGTGGTCAACAGCATCCGACTATTGGAGGCGATGCGTGACCACGACGTGAAGAGACTCGTGTTCAGTTCGAGCTGTGCGGTGTATGGAATCCCGCCGGCGGTTCCGATCTCCGAGGATATGCCTAAAAACCCCGTCAACCCCTATGGTCGGACCAAGCTGGCGATCGAATGGGCGATCCAGGACAGTGCAGCAGCCTGGGGGCTAGGCGCCACGGCGCTACGTTATTTCAACGCCGCCGGCGCCGCCGAGGACGGGACGATCGGTGAGGACCACGATCCCGAATCACACCTGATCCCACGGGTCTTGAAGGTTGCCCTGGGGCAGGGCGAGCAGCTCAGTATTTTCGGCGTCGACTACCCTACTCCAGACGGTTCCTGCGTTCGCGACTATATCCACGTGGAGGATCTGGGCGACATCCACCGCATGGCCCTGGACACGCAGCCCGAAGGGTGCTTTCGCTGCTACAACGTGGGCACCGGTCGGGGCGTCAGCGTCAAGGAACTCATCGAGGCCGCCCGCGAAGTGACAGGCTGTGACATCCCCGCTACATCCGCGCCGCGCCGCGAAGGCGATCCACCGGAACTCTACGCCGATCCCGCCCGGGCCATGAGCGATTTGGGCTGGAAACCGAAGTACACCGAGATCCGCCGAACTTTGGAGACCGCCTGGGCATGGCACCGCGCAAACCCCCAAGGATTCACCGGGACATAAGTCCTGTGGACGCCCTTCGCTCTACGGCTTGCACGACGGCAGGGCGAAGCTCCCGCTGAGCCGTGGCGCAAAGGAAGCGCAAAGATCATCTTTGCGATACCCTGCGTTCCCCCGGAACGGCGACGGCTCGCCGGGGGAGGGGCAAAGATGATCTTTGCCCTACCTCTCCCTGGATGACAGCCAACCCATCCGTTGCAAGAAACTCGACGGGACGCGATCACAGGCCGAAGAAATCGCGCGTGTTCTTGGCGGTCTCTTCGACGAGATCGTCATAGGGCAGGCCGCGAAGATCCGCCAGAAACCGGGCGATATGATGAACATGGGCCGGCTCATTGGGACGTCGGTTGCGGACGGGAACCGGTGAAAGATAAGGAGCGTCCGTCTCGATCATGAGCTGATCCGACGGGTACTCCCTGGCGATGGCCTGCAGCTCCGTCGATTTTGGGAAAGTCACGATGCCGGTGAAGGAAATGCGCCATCCGTGTTGCGCGATCTTCGCAGCCTCTTGGGGCGAACCGGTGAAACAATGGAAGACGACGCGGCGACCTTCAAAACCATGCTCCAACAACAGCGGAATCACATCGTCCAGCGCCTCGCGGCAATGGATCACCAATGGCTGGGGTCGTCCAGCCGCCTCCGCCAATTGCCGGGCAAAGATGGAACGCTGCTTCGAGCGATCCCCGAAATCGTAATGGTAGTCCAGCCCCATCTCGCCCAGCGCCACGATGGTTGGATCGTTCCAAAGTTCGGCCATGGCGTGAAGATCAGCCGGAGTAACCGAGTCAGCCTCATGTGGATGAAAGCCCACGGCGGCTCGAATAGTTTGTGGGTATCGTTCCGCCAAGTCGATCGCCGTGCGGGCGTCCGAAAGGTTAACGCCGATCGTGATGATCTGATTGACACCCGCCTCGTCTGACCGCTCCAGAATCGCCTCAAGCTGCCCGTGCAATTCGGGAAAGGTCAGGTGGGCGTGCGAATCGATCAGTCCCATTTGTCGGTAATCATTGTTGCAGGAAGTTCGAAAGCAGCCGTGCGCCTTCGTCGGTCAAAAAGCTTTCGGGGTGGAACTGAACGCCGTCGATCGGCATCGTCTTATGCCGGATGCCCATCAGTTCGTCCTGGTCGCTCCAGGCCACAACGTCAAAATCCTTCGGCAGCGTCTCGCGTTCAATGTTCAGCGAGTGGTAGCGCGTAGCCGTAAAAGGGTTTGACAGACCTTCGTACATTCCCTTGCCGACATGGTGAATCGGGCTGGTCTTGCCGTGCATGAGCCGCCCCGCACGCACGACGGTCCCACCGAACGCCTGGCCGACGCATTGATAGCCCAGGCAAACCCCGAGCAGGGGCATTTGTCCGGCGAAGCGGCTGACCAGCTCCACGCAGATGCCGGCCTCATCCGGCGTGCACGGGCCGGGGGAGAGCACGACGTGCGTGGGCTTCAGCGCCGCCAATTCCTCGATCGTGGCTTGATCGTTCCGGACGACCTTCATCTCGTAACCGCCGTCCAACCCTCCGATCATCTGCACCAGGTTGTAGGTAAATGAATCGTAATTATCGATGATGAGGATCACGAGGCTCAGGCTAGTGGCCTGATCGACCCAGGGCAAGTCAGCGGCGGCTTCTCTGACATTCGTGCGAGGGTCGCGCGGAGCGGACCGACCTCGCCCGCGACCTGTTGGCGACGCCGACGGAGTCGCAAGAGAACGCGGATTCTGGTATGTAGCAGGCGGTACCCGCATAGTCTAAGAGCTTCTAACAAAACCGAGCCGCAGGCATTTTGAAAAGGCCTGCGCGAACGTCGGAGTGTCGTGGGCGCTTCGAAACACGTTTTGTTAGACGGTCTGAATGAATACCGGAAACGACTCGCGATGGGACTGAGCCGAAGTGACCTCGAACGGCTGGCCGACGATACCTATAAGGGACGCATCCTCCAGAGTTCCGTTTATTGCGAGCGATGCGGATACAACCTGCGCACGTTGCCCTACGTCTACACCTGTCCCGAATGCGGCAACGAATACAACGCCCGGCCGCTGAAGATGAAGGGGATTTTCCTGCCGCACTCGACCCGAATGCCGGTGGGCGACATTGCGGCGAGCGCGTTCAGCCTCGGCGGAGCGCTTCTGTTCGGCATCAACGGAATTCGATCGGCTGATACGACAAGGATCGTGATCGCGGGGATGTTCCTTCTGATGTCTCTTCCGTTCCTGTGGCGAGCCTATCGGGGGCTGCGACGTCTGGCCCATACGCGGGCCGTTGCGCGGCAGATTGCCATGGAGGAAGGGGAGTAGCGCATCATCGAGGCTCGTTTCCCGGAAGCATGGATGGAGCATCTGGAATCACCATGCTTGCCCGGGTGATGCGCCTCGGCGTTTCGCTTTCAGGCGGCGGCTTGCCGGTCAGGTCGGCAGACGGTATATGTGGCGGCGAGCTTCGGGCGGCTCGCCGGCGATCATGGACCCGCCTTCGGGCTAAGGTCGGCGGGCGGGTTGGCCTGACGAGTTGCGGCGGCGTACCCAAGTGGACTAAGGGGACGGATTGCAAATCCGTTATTCAAGGGTTCGAATCCCTTCGCCGCCTGTCGGTGCACGTTTTTATCGGAATCTAGACGTTTGGTGGCAGGATGCTTGGAGAGTTGCGGCTGCGAAGAGCGCAATGAACAATCCCTGCGCGACGTCCGCAACGTCAGAAGGCTAACCGGGAATGAACGTCTACTGCCCAAACTGCGAAAATGCTTGCTCCGACAAGGCGCCTGCCTGCCCAAAGTGTGGACATCCGCTTGCAGCATCCCCTGAAGCGGTAGACCCCGCGGCCGAATCCGAACGAACGCTTTGTCAGGCACGCCCGAGTTGGAAAAACGTTTACGAAGGCATGACCATCGCGGTGGTTATAGCTGTAGCAGTCGGAGTGTTCATCGGGTTTGCGCGTGAGGACGCGTACCACGGGTTTATGGTTTTCGCTTTCCTTTCCGTCGTTTCTGGCGCAC
>JADFMZ010000030.1 GCA_022563615.1 Planctomycetota bacterium | reverse complement strand
GCGCGGCAGGGGCTATGGAACGGTGTCGAGAAAATGGCCACCGCGGTAAAGGCCACACTCGGGCCGCGCGGGCGTAACGCCGTGATCGACAAGGGCTGGGGAGGCCCCAAGGTCACTAAAGACGGCGTCACCGTGGCGGAGGAAGTCGAGCTGATCGACAAATACGAGAACATGGGCGCCCAACTGGTGAAAGAGGCTGCAAGCAAGACCAGTGAGGTCGCCGGCGACGGCACGACGACAGCCACGGTGCTGGCGGAGGCGTTGTTTAAGAATGGATTGAAGAACGTGGTGGCCGGCGCCGATCCCTTCGCGCTGAATCGCGGCATTCAAAAGGCTGTACGCGAGGTCGTCGAGGGTCTCAAGAGCATGTCGCGCTCTGTGAAAGTGAGCCGGCGTGAGGAGATCGTCAACGTAGCCCGAATTTCCGCGAATAACGATGAAAGCGTGGGAGTGTTGTTGGCCAACTGTTTCGAGAAGGTCGGCAAGGACGGCGTCATCACGGTGGAAGAGGGCAAGACCTCCGAAACTCAGATCGAGGTCGTGGAAGGGATGCAGTTCGATCGGGGCTTTCTTTCGCCCCATTTCGTCACCGACCAGCAGGCCGTCGAATGCGTACTCGACAAGACGTTCGTCCTCATCCACGAGGACAAGATCACCAGCGTGCCGAAGCTGGTCCCCTTGCTCGAAAAGGTGGCCAAGGCCAAGCGGCAGCTCCTGATCATCGCCGAAGATATCGAAGGGGAAGCCCTGGCCACGCTCGTGGTCAATAAGCTGCGGGGCATTCTCCAGGTTTGCGCGGTCAAGGCGCCGGGGTACGGCGATCGAAGGAAGGCGATGCTCCAGGATATCGCCATTTTGACCGGCGCGACCCCCATTATGAAAGACCTCGGAATCGATCTGGAAAACATCTCCATCAAGGATTTGGGTCAGGCGAAGAAGATCCGGATCGACGCCAACAACACGACGATCATCGAAGGCGCAGGTTCGACAGCCGACATCCAGGCTCGGGTCAAGCAGATCGCGGCTGAGATTGACGCTACCACGTCTGACTATGATCGTGAAAAGCTTGAAGAGCGCCGGGCGAAGCTTGCCGGCGGCGTCGCGCAGGTCAACGTCGGAGCCGCCACGGAAACGGAACTGAAGGAAAAGAAGGCTAGGATCGAAGACGCGCTGCACGCAACGCGGGCGGCGATCGAGGAAGGGATCGTCCCGGGCGGGGGCGTTGCCCTGGTCCGGTGTATCGCGGCTTTGGACAACCTGAAGCTGACCGGCGACGAGCAGACGGGCGTTCGGATCGTCCAGGCCGCTCTGGAGGCGCCGCTGCGCCAGATCGCCGCCAACGCCGGGTACAACCCCGGTGTCGTCTTGCACAAGGTGCTCGAAAAGAGCGGGGCGTTCGGTTTCAACGCGGATACGGGAGAATACACCGATCTGATGAAGGACGGCGTCATCGACCCGACGAAAGTGGTACGCTGTGCCCTGGAGAACGGAAGCAGCGTGGCCCGCATCCTGCTCAGCACCGACGTCTGCATCTCGGACAAGCCCAAGGAAGAGGATGAGGCGGGCGGGTCGCCGGGCATGGATGAGGAGATGGATTACTAGGCGGATCGAGCAACGGGCTTCGCGTCACGCGAACCTTCGCGCAGGAAATTACCAGCGGCTTCGAGGACCAACCCAACAACTGAAGTGTTGCTCCCGGGACCGGATGGAAAGGGAATAGGAATGGCAACAGCAACCGCAACGAAAACGAAAACGAAACAGAAGATCAGGTTTAGGCCTTTGGACGATCGCGTTTTGGTGCAGCCCTCCGAGGCGGAGGAGACCACCACCGGGGGAATCATTCTGCCGGACACCGCGCAGGAAAAACCCCAGCGCGGCGAGATCATCAGCACGGGCCCCGGCAAGCTGCTCGACGACGGGCAGCGCGGCGAACTGAGCGTCGAGGTCGGGGACCAAGTGATCTACGGCAAGTACTCCGGAACGGAGATTGAATTCGGGCCGGACAAATATGTGGTCGTGCGCGAAAGCGACATACTGGCGGTCGTGGATTAAGAGGCCGTGATTAGAGCCGTGGGCGTCAGCCCACGCGCCCGCCCGCACTGAGCCGGATGCTCGGGGGCGAGGGTTGATCCGCGCCGGCTGGACGCAACGGCTCGCGGGAAGTTCCGTACATCTGGAAGGAATCAGTCGATGTCCAAACAAATGATGTTTTCTCACAGCGCGCTTGAAAACCTCCACGAGGGTGTTTCCAAATTGGCCCAGGCGGTGAAGGTGACGATGGGCCCAAACGGTGGCAACGTCATTCTGCAAAAATCGTTCGGCTCGCCTCGCGTGACGAAGGACGGCGTGTCGGTCAGCAAGGAAATCGAATTGCCGCAGCCGTTTGAGAACATAGGAGCCAAGCTGATCAATGAGGTGGCTTCCAAAACGAGCGATGAAGTCGGCGATGGAACGACGGCGGCCACCGTCCTGGCGGAAGCGATCTTCCAGGAGGGTCTCAAGGCCGTCTCCTCCGGCGCGGACCCGATGGCGCTGAAACGCGGCATCGACTTGGCGGTGCGCGCGGCGGTCGGCTCGATCAGCAACCTCTCGATCAAGGTCCGCTCCAACGACGATCTGGCCAGAGTCGCAACGATCGCCGCCAACGGTGACGAGGAGATCGGCAAGCTCCTGGCGGAAGCCCTCGAAGCTGTCGGCACGGAGGGCGTCGTCGAGGTGGAAGAGGGCAATTCACTGACGACGGAGAAAGAGGTCGTCGAGGGGATGCAGTTCGACAAGGGCTTCATCTCGCCCTACTTCATGACCGATCCCGGATCGTTGGAGTGCGTTCTAAACGACCCATACATCCTCATTCACGAAAAGAAGATATCGAACCTGCGAGATCTGGTGCCACTCTTGGAAATGGTGTCCACCAGCGGCAAGCCGCTACTGCTGATCGCCGAGGATGTCGATAGCGAAGCCCTGGCTGCCCTGGTCGTCAACAAGCTGCGCGGCGTGCTGAATTGTTGTGCCGTCAAGGCGCCGGGGTTCGGCGATCGCCGCAAGGCCATGCTGGGCGATCTGGCGGTTCTGACCGGGGGCACGCTCATCAGTGAGGATCTCGGGATCAAGCTGGAAAACCTGGGCGCAAAGGATATGGGGTCGGCCAAGAAAATCGTGGTCACCAAGGACACTACGACCCTCATCCAGGGGGCGGGAAAGAAGTCGGACATCAAGGACCGTTGTGACCAACTTCGCAGCCAGATCGAGGCGACTACCAGTGACTACGATCGCGAGAAGCTCCAGGAGCGGTTGGCGCGCTTGACCGGTGGAGTTGCGGTGATCCGAGTCGGGGGCGCGACCGAGATCGAGGTGAAGGAACGCAAGGATCTCGTGGACGATGCCTTCCACGCGACCAAGGCGGCTGCGGAAGAGGGTGTCGTGCCCGGCGGCGGCGTGGCGTTTCTGCGTGCGATCCAGGCCGCAAGTGATGCCCGTAGTCGCGCCCGTGGAGACGAAAAGGCTGGCGTGGACATCCTGGTCAAAGCGCTGCGGGCGCCGACGCGACAACTCGTAACGAATGGAGGAGGCGAGGGCGATGTGGTCGTCGAGCGAATCCTCGAAAAAAGCGGTTCGTTCGGCTTCGACGTGCGCACGGGCGAGTACGTGGACATGATCAAGGCCGGCATCATCGACCCCGCCAAGGTTGCTCGGGTGGCTTTGGAGAGCGCTGCCAGTGTTGCCGGGCTGATGCTGACCACGGCTGTTCTGGTCACCGATCTGAAGGAAGAGGACGCGGACAAGAAAATCCAGCACGCTGTCCGATAGAACGAATATGTGGAAATGCGTTTGGCGCGGGGCGGACCAAGGGTGTCCGCCCTTTGCTTGTCCGGTCGTTGAGCCGTTCTACACACGGCGACCCGGCCATGCCTCGATTGAGGAGAGGGGTGGCGCGATCCGGCACAGCCAGGCAGTGATCTTTCGGGGCCACGATCCCCTGCCGACTGCGTGGTTAGTTCATGCCACTCATCAGAACGCCATGAGCCAAGTACCAGGGAATGCGGAGCCAAGGAGGTGTGCCCGGGTTTCGGCGGCTGATTCTCCCTACTCAAGCGAAAGCTTGGCCCCGGCACTCCGCTTTCCTTCGTGGTTGCCTCGCGGCGTCGCCCCATGTGTGCATCGCATGCAACGGATGGGTGTTGGATAAGGGATGGCAGTGTCCAAAGCCAAGCGGGATTATTATGAGGTGCTGGGGGTCGCCCGCGACGCCGCACCCGAGCCGATCAAGAAGGCCTTTCGCCGCTTGGCCCACAAGTATCACCCTGATCGAAACCGGGACGACCCCGATACGGAAACGAAGTTCAAGGAGGCGTCGGAAGCCTACGAAGTGCTGTCAGATACGTCGAAGCGGCGGCGGTACGATCAGTTCGGTCACGCCGGCCTGAGCGGTGCGGGGGTCCACGATTTTTCGCACATGGGTGTCGAGGACATCTTTTCGATGTTCACCGACGCCTTGGGTATGGGTTTTGGTGGGCGTCGTCACCGATCACGCGGGGCTGATCTTCAAACCGAGATCGAGATCACGCTGGCCGACGTGCTCACCGGCACGGATCGTTCAATCGAATTCACCCGGCGGGATTTCTGCGACACCTGCAGCGGGAGCGGCGCTGCGCCGGGCTCGCGCAAAGTAACCTGCCAGACCTGCGGCGGATATGGACAAGTGGAGCAGTCGGGTGGGTTCTTCGGGCGGGTCATTACCGCCTGTCCAAGCTGCCGCGGCGTCGGGTCGAGCATTGAATCCCCCTGTCAGTCCTGCCGTGGGTCGGGCTGGATGGCCAAGGAACGAATCGTCAACATCCGCATTCCAGAGGGCATTCACGATGGCCAGGCGGTTCGCCTCCGCGAGGAAGGTGAGCCGTCCGAGGACGGATCCCAACGGGGCGACCTGCATTGCTATGTGCGCATCGCACAGCATCCGTTCCTGGAACGGCATGACCGGGACGTGGTATGCCGCGTGCCGATCAGTTTTACGCAGGCGGCGCTGGGCGCCAAGGTGGAGGTTCCGACGTTAACGGGTAAGGCTGAGCTGAAGATTCCGCCGAGTACGCAGCATGGTTGTCTGCTAAGGCTGCCGGGTCTGGGGCTGCCGGACCTACGAAGTCGGCGGCGAGGCGACGAGCTGGTGGAGGTTCTTGTTGAAATCCCCAGCAGACTGACCGAAAGGCAGGAAGAGCTTCTTCGTGAGTTTGCACAAACCGAGGATGCCTCCGTCCTGCCGACGTCGAAAGGCTTTTTGAAAAAACTGATGGATTACCTGGGTGGAACAACGACCGATTAGTGCGGCATTCCGCCTCAATTGGTCGGTGACAGGCATCGCCATGTTGTCATGTGCCACAGCTTTCAAGCAGCGCCGACCGTGGTTTTCGCACAGTTTGCACACTGCTCAAGAGCAGTGGCACACCCACAAGACGACGCGCGACGCTGCAAAGGCGCCGTGTTCCACGAGACTGACAGATAACCGAACACCATGAAAAAAACAGAAACCAAGCAGGGTAGATCGGGAAAGAAGCCCAACGCGCCAGCCGCGACAAACGATGGGGTTCCGGCTGCTGAAGAAGGAAAGGTCAAGAGCAAGTCTTCTTCTGAGGCCTCTGGGCATCGCGCCGATACCGTGCAGGTTGGTGAACCCGCGATGGACGAGCCCTCGGTTGCCGGGGCGGATTCTGTGGCCGTCCTTCGTGATAAGGTGGCCGCCTTGGAGGACAGCCTGCTTCGCGCCAAGGCGGACTATCAGAATCTTCAGCGACGCAGTGCGGTCGAGCGATCCGAAGCCCTGCGGTACGCCAATGCTGAGTTGATGAAAGCTCTTGTGGTCGTTATGGACGACTTCGAGCGCTCGCTTCAGGCGGCTGACGATTCGATCGGGCTGGACGCCATCATGGACGGCGTGCAGTTGGTGTATAAAAATCTGGCCAACGCGTTGAAGGAACATGGCTTGGAAACGATTCAAGCTGGGGGTATGCCGTTCGACCCCGAAGTGCACGAGGCTTTGATGAATCAGCCCTCCAAGAACGCCGCGCCGGGGACGGTATTGAAGGAGGTGGCCAAGGGCTATCGGTTGCGGGATCGGGTAATACGTCCAGCTAAGGTGATCGTAGCGCAGGCGCCTCAGGCTGAGGACAGCCATCCGGGCGACAAGGACCAGGGCGAACCTGAACGGTAACAGGAATCCACCGGAGAAAACAAGGGCCATGCCGACTTACGAATATGAGTGCACAAAGTGCGGCACGGTGTTCGAGATGTTTCAGCCGATTACGGAAGCACCGCGACGACGGCTGAAGAAAAGCGATCCCAAACCGTGCGAATGCAACGCCAAGGTTCTGCGACATATCGGCGCCGGCGCCGGCATCATTTTCAAAGGATCCGGGTTCTATCAGACCGACTATCGCAGCGAAAACTACAAGAAAGCAGCCAAGGCGGAGAAGACCGCCGCCGAGGGCAAGAGTAAGTCGGACAAGAAGGGCGGCGACGCCAAGAGTAAGACCTCGACAACCCCAGGGAAGACCGAATCCGGCAACTCCAAGAGCCAAACCTCAACATCAGGCGGCGACAAGAAATAAGCGGGATCTCGGTTAGACTATTGCCAAGCAGCCGGGACTGGTTTCCAATCGCGTGTTTGAGCAATCTCTTTCAGAGTCGCGCCTGTTCAAAAGCGGTATGAGTCAAGCAGGAGGTCGGGCGATGCCATCCGTCGTTCCCAAGACGAGCACTCGCATCGGCGTAATCGCCGGCGCCGGCAGGTTTCCGGTTCTCGTCCTTGAAGGGGCCAAGCGCGCGGGATGCCACGTCACGGTCGTGGGCCTGCGAGGTCTGGCTGACCGTGAACTTGCGGCTAGGGCGGACGTCTTCCATTGGGCCGGGGTGGCCCGAATCGGGCGGTGGATTCGTATTCTGCGGCGTGGCCGGGTGGCGTCAGTCGTGCTGGCCGGATCGGTCCGGAAGACGCAGATGTATGGCCGGCTTCGACTATTGCGCTTGCTGCCCGATTGGACCGCCCTCAAGATATGGTTTCTGAAAGTCTCCGATAAGCGTAATGATTCGGTCTTGACCGCGGTGGCCGACGAGTTCGCCAGACATGGGATCATCATGCAGGATTGTGTGAAATATACGCCGGAACAGATGGCCCCGGCAGGCGTGTTGACGCGGGCCCAGCCATCCAAGGCTCAACTCGCGGACGCGGACTTCGGATGGCGTTTGGCTAAGGAGCTGGGCCGGCTCGATATCGGGCAGTCGGTCGCCGTCAAGGAAAAGGAAGTCATCGCCGTAGAAGCGATTGAGGGCACAGACCGGATGATCGAGCGCGCAGGCGGGTTGTGCCGACACGGCGGCTGGAGCCTCATCAAGGTGGCTAAGCCCGACCAGGACATGCGCTTCGACGTCCCGACGGTCGGCCCGGATACCATCGCCAACCTGGCCCAACATGGCGCCAAGATGCTGGTCATCGAGGCCGACAGAACCCTGGTCATCGATCGTGAGCCGATGCTTGCCGCCGCTACGGACGCCGGCATTATTGTCCTGAGTTGTAGATCCGAGGACAGGATCGCAACTTAGGAAAGCCCACCCTGAACCGCGAAGCGTGGGACCACGGTCATGCCTGTCGAGTGTGATGAAATCTCTCGTTTGCAGCTTGCCGACTCTGCGGGTATATGAATCTGCATGATGCGGGTGTCGGTCGCGCAAACCCTTTGCGAGATGCCGCCCTCCGAGAAAAATGTTGTGCGGTAGAGAATGTTGCGCCGCGTGTACTGCGTCGATCCTGGATGATCCCGGCAGTGAACTTGTCGGGACTTGAAAGTTGAAATCCGTGAAGTTGATTCACCGCCCGAGCGTGTATCTTGTCGGCCGGCCTTCGCTGGACGAGGGTGAGCTGGCCCGGTTTCTACGCGATCACGACATTCCTGACTGGAAGAGCGACACCTCCATCTCGGCGGAGATCTTGCCGGAGGTCGCCGGCCGCGTCTGTTACATGAGCTTCGCCAAGCCTCGACCTGGCGGAAACCAAGCGTATATCAGCCGCATCAGAGAGGTAAAACACGGCAGCGTCTTCGAACACAGTGTGTGGAACTTCCTCATTACCGGCGTGTCACGATCGTTCACGCACGAACTCGTTCGTCACCGTGCGGGCTTCGGATACTCGCAACTGTCGCAGCGATACGTGGACGAATCGGTGGCGGATTTCGTCGAGCCCGATTGCATCGCCAACGATCCCGAACTGCATGAGGTGTGGCAGGGGGCCGTGCGGCAGGCCCAGGAAGCCTATGTGAAGCTGGTTTCCGGCCTGCAGGAGAAGTTCGCCTCAGTCGAAGACAAGACGTTGCGACGCAAACTGGCCCGACAGGCCGCCCGGTCGGTCCTGCCCAACGCCACCGAGACGAAGATCTTCGTCACCGCCAACGCCCGGGCGCTCAGGCACTTTATCGAGCTGCGCTGCAGCGAGCACGCGGAAGTCGAAATCCGAGCCGTCGCGGCCCAGATGCTCGAGATCCTGCAGCGGGAAGCGCCGAGCATCTTCGGGGATTACGAGTGGGTCGATTTGTCCGACGGCACCCGCGCTGCAACTACGCCTCATTCCAAGGTCTGATAATTCGGCACGATTTCAAAGTGGCTGCGCCTTGCCACCGAGCAGCACTTATCTATGCTACCGCTTTCCGTGTAGGCATCGGCCCCGGCGCGTGCCGATACACGACTTGCGTAACGGCGACTGACAACCAGGCTGCCGACGCCCAACCCGAAGAGCGGAGCGACACCCATGCTGGGAATCAAGCACAACGAGCAGGAACAACGTTCGGAAGATACGTGGATCGGGCCGGCCCCCTGGATTCAAGGGCAGCTTCCGGGACCGAAAGCGAGCGCGCTCATCGAACGCGACGACAAGCTGACCTCTCCTTCTTATACGCGCGATTATCCATTGGCCGTCAAACGGGCGTTCGGTTCGGTTATCGAGGATCTGGACGGCAATCGCTTTCTCGATTTCGCCGCCGGGATTGCCGTTTGCGCCACGGGACACTGTCACCCGAAAGTCGTCGCGGCCATCGAGGCGCAGGCCCGATCCCTGATTCACATTTGCGGCAGCGATTTCTATTACCCGGCGATGACTGAGTTGGTTGAAAAGCTTACCGCCATGGTTCCGGGTGGCCGACCCCAACGCGTGTACCTGACCAACAGCGGAACGGAAGCGGTCGAGGCTGGAATCAAGCTCGCGCGCTATCACACGCGCCGGCCTTGGATCATCGCCTTTCACGGCGCATTCCACGGGCGCACCATGGGCGCCCTGTCGCTGACCTGTTCCAAGGCGCGGCAGCGGGAGCGCTTCGGTCCGTTGATCCCAATGGTGGCCCACGTTCCGTATGGAGACGTGCAAGCGATTGAGTCGCAACTGTTTCGCTATCAGATGGCCCCGTCCGAGGTGGCGGCCGTGTTCGTCGAGGCCATGCAAGGCGAAGGCGGCTATGTGATTCCGGATCAATCCTTCCTGAAGGATCTTCGCGCACTGTGTGACAAACACCGCATACTGCTGGTGTGTGATGAGATTCAATCCGGCGCGGGCCGAACCGGCAAGTGGTTTGCGTTTGAACACTTCGACATCGTTCCGGACATCATCCTGATGGCCAAAGGGATGGCCAGCGGAATGCCCCTCGGAGCGGTGATCGCCCGCGATGATGTGATGAATTGGCCTCCCGGAGCGCAGGGCAGCACGTTCGGCGGCAACCCGGTTTGCTGCGCCGCGGCGACGGCCACGCTCAAGTTGATTGAAGACGGGTACATGGCCAACGCCGCCCAACTGAGTCCGAAACTGCTGGCCGGGCTGAGCGACATCTCCGCAAAGCGTAAGGTCATCGCCCGAGTTCGAGGCCTGGGGCTGATGTGCGCCGCAGACGTCATCAGCCGACGCACCGGAAAGGGCGATCCCAAGCGTCGCGAACGGATTCTTCAGGCCGCCTTCCAGCGGGGCCTCGTGCTGCTGTCGTGTGGCGAAACCGCGATCCGATTCTGCCCGCCGCTATGTATCAACGAAGCCCAACTCGACGTGGGGCTCAAGCTCTTCGACGAGGCGGTGGCTACCGTGTTGTAACGCCTGGCTCTTACTCTTTAGCCACGCCGACAGCCGATGCACCTATCCGTGGAGTGATGATCGCCGACGTGCTTTTCCGATTTCAGCGTTGAGCGCATAGTTCGGCGGCGCGCACTGCCCGACTCGGCGTTCGCGCGTTTGTGACGGTGTCTACAGCGTTTTCCGTCAGCGTCTGGTATTCCTTGGTCGGCCCACTCTTCCGTTTGGCGAACATTGGACTGCGCCCACGTCAGGCTCGCTTGCGTGCCGCACGGCGGCGGTCGATTTCTTTCAGGAATCGTTTGCGCAGGCGAATGGCCTCAGGCGTAATCTCGACGAGTTCGTCGTCTTCGATGAACTCAAGTGCGATTTCGAGCGACAAGTCGCGCGGCGGCTTTAGCACTACTGTCTTGTCGGCGGAAGCGGCGCGCATGTTGGTCATCTTCTTGGCGCGGCAAACATTGATTTCGATGTCGTTGTCGCGGCAGTGTTCGCCGACGATCTGTCCGTTGTAGACTTGCGCGCCCGGACCCACGAAAAAATCGCCTCGGTCTGTCAGATGGTTCAGCGCGTAGGCCGTCACTTGTCCCGGCTCGTTGGCGATCAGGACACCGTTTTGCCGGTTGGGAATGTCGCCGCGGAAGAACTCGTACTCGTAGAAGTTGTGGTGCATGATCGCGGTGCCGTTGGTGGCGGTAAGCATGCGGTTTCGCAGCCCGATCAGGCCTCGAGACGGAATCGTGAATTCCAACAACGTGGAATCTCGGCGAGTTTCCATGGTCTTGCAGATGCCGCGCCGACTTCCCATCAGCTCCATGACGGCCCCAACGTGCCGGGTCGGGACGTCGATGACGCAAAGTTCGATGGGTTCGGTTTTCTTGCCGGCCAGCTCCCGGAAGATCACCTTCGGCTTGCCCACGGCAAGCTCGAAACCCTCGCGCCGCATATTTTCGATCAGGACCGACAGGTGCAACATGCCGCGACCGGAGACGTGAAACTCCTCCGGCGTCGCCCCCGGCTCCACCCGCAATGCGACGTTTTTCTGCATCTCTTTCTCGAGCCGATCGCGCAAGTGGCGCGAGGTGAGAAACTTGCCCGACCGCCCGGCGAAGGGGGAATCGCTGACGCGAAACGTCATGTGGAGCGTGGGTTCGTCGATGCGGACGATGGGAAGCGGCTTGGGCTTCTCGATGCACGCGATGGTATTGCCGATATCGACCGTTTCGAGTCCGACCACGGCGCAGATGTCACCGGCCGGCACTTCCGAGGTTTTGGTTCGCCCCAGTCCGTCAAAAACATACAGTTCGGCGACTCGTTCCTTGCGCTGCGTGCCGTCCCTGTGAATGACGGTCACGTCATGACCGGCGCGGATCGTGCCGGCAAACACGCGCCCGATGCCGATGCGGCCGACGTAATCGCTGTAGTCCAGCGTGGTAATGAGCATCTGAAGCGGCGCATCGGGCTTAACTTCGGGTGGCGGTACGTAGTCGATAATCGTGTCGAACAGAGCGAAAATGTCCTCGGAGCGTTGGGCCGGATCCGTCGTGGCATATCCCTGGGTGGCTGACGTGTAGATCGTGGGGAACTCAAGAGCCTCGTCGTCGGCGCCGAGTTCGATGAACAGATCGAATACTTCGTTGAGCACACTTTCAGGGCGGGCGTTGGGGCGATCGATCTTGTTGATCACCACGACAGGCCGAAGACCGTTGAGGAACGCCTTGCGCAACACGAAGCGCGTCTGCGGCATCGGCCCCTCGAACGCATCCACCAGCAGCAGGCAGCCGTCGGCCATTTTCAGGACGCGCTCGACCTCGCCGCCGAAATCCGCGTGACCGGGCGTGTCGATCAGATTGATCTTCGTTCCCTTGTAGCGGATGGCGATGTTCTTGGCCAAAATCGTGATGCCGCGTTCACGCTCGATATCGTCGGAATCCAAGATGCGGTCTCCGGAAACTTGCGACTCACGAAACTGGCCGCACTGGCGCAGCATTTGATCGACCAATGTCGTCTTGCCGTGGTCAACGTGTGCAATGATGGCGATGTTGCGAATGGCCGTGTTCTTCATCGTTTGGTGCTTCCCTTAATAATGTCCCCCAAGGGGTTGAGTTTGGTTGTGCCCGCCTCCTCATCCTGAAGAACGGAGCCTCGCGGACCATCACGCCTCCAATTGTGGGTGACGGACAGCGCCCTGTTGTCGTATGCCACTGCTTTCAAGCAGTGCGCACGGTGGTTGTCATGCAGTTTGCGCACTGCTCAAGAGCAGTGGCACACCCGCAAGACGACCCGTGCCGCTGCGCTAGCGCGACCAGTAGGACAGGACGCGATCGACCTCATCCCGGCTGCCAATGATCAGCGGAGTGCGTTCGTGGAGGGCGGTGGGCACCTTGTCCAGGATGCGCTCTCGGCCGTCGGTAGCGGCGCCGCCAGCCTGCTCCACCAGGAACGCCAGCGGATTCGCCTCATACAGCAGGCGCAGTTTGCCTTCGGGTGCTTTCTTCGTCGGCGGGTAGAGGAACACGCCTCCTTGAATCATCGTTCGGTGGAAATCCGCCACGAGCGAACCGATGTAGCGCAGAGCATAGCCCCCGGCCTCATCCAATTTGACCCAATCCAGGTAGTCTTGAATGCCTTTAGGGAACTGATTCCTGTAAGCCTCGTTGATGCTGTAGGTCTTACCCGCCTTGGGGATCTTGATGTTCTCGCGCGTCAGTCTAAAGGCTCCAATGGAAGGATCCAAGACGAACATGTGGACGCCATCGCCAGTCGTGTAGGTCATAACCGTGCTGCTGCTGTAGATGACATACCCCGCCGCCACCTGCCGGAATCCTGGTTGGAGGATATGGTCCATGACGCGCCCTGCATCAACTCCTTCCCGTCGCTGCAGGATCGAAAAGATCGTGCCGATCGAGACGTTCACATCGATGTTGCTCGACCCGTCCAGCGGATCGAACAAGACGATGTATTGCGCCCGCGAATCCAGCTCCTTAAGGATACGAGGCTCATCATCCTCTTCAGAGACTATGATTCCGACGTTGTCCCTGTAGCCGAGGCAGCCCGCGATGGTCTCGTTGGCGATCACGTCGAGCTTCTGAACGACCTCTCCATGAACATTGATCCCGCCTGTGGTGCCTAAAATGTCCACCAGGCCGGCTCGCCGAACGTAATCGGCGATGATCTTGGTCGCCAGGGTTATGGCTGACAGCAGAAAGCTGAACTCACCGGTGGCGTTCGGGTGGGCACGTTGCCGTTCCAGAATATGCTGCTGTATCGTCTTGATGCTTGGTTTGGCGGCTGAGGCGTCCAAGGAGATTCCTCCCATTATTCCAAATAGCGCGGGTGAAAGCGGGCGAACGCCGGATTCCTAGCCCATAACTTTCCCATGATACCATGTCTTCAGTATCCTGCAATGGAGCGTCTGAGTTGGGGTTGGGTCACGACGGGGAAATTGGTCCGATGGGCCATGATCGGGAAAGCCCAATGGATTGCCATCGGCTTGCCATGGTGTGGGTCCAGTACTACGGAGACCGGGAACCGCCTTCGCTAGCCCCCCCCCCGCGTGATTGGGCGATGAATTCCCGATACAAACGCTGGGTCAAAGGGCCCACCCGCCCCGTGCCTACCGGCTGATCGTCGATCAAAGTGACGCCGAGCACGTCCATCGCGGTGCCGGACAGAAACACTTCGTCAGCCCGACGCAGAGATTCGAGGTCGATCTTCTGCTCGGTCATACGAATTCCAATCGCTCGGGCGCACCGGACCAGGAATGCCTGCGTGACGCCGTGCAGGACTGCTTCCGTCCTCGGCGGGTGGATGCAGGCGCCGTCAATGGCCATGAAAATGTTGGAAGAGGTGCATTCCCGAACCTCGCCGTCTGCGCTGATGAACAGGGCGTCATCGCAGCCTCGGCGAAACGCCTCGGTCTTGGCCAGGACGTTGGGCAACAGCGTGATGGCTTTGACGGAGCACCGGGCCCATCGAATGTCCGGAGTCGTCAGCAGTTTCGCCCCCTGCCGTCGCAGTTCATCCGGCAAGGTCGGCAGCGGTTTGAACGTCATCACGACCGTGGGTGTGATTCCTTCGGGAGCCACATGCGAGCGCGGCGCCGCTCCGCGCGTGATCTGAAGATAGACCATGGCATCGTGCAACTCGCTGCGGCGCAATCCTTCGCGAATGATCGGTTCAATCGGGTGGGCGTCGAAGTCATATTCCAGGCCGATCGCGTCCGCGCTGCGGCCTAGACGTTGCAAATGTTCGGCAAAAAGAAAAGGCCGGCCGTTGTAGACCACCATTACTTCGTACACGCCGTCGCCGAATTGAAATCCCCGGTCCTCGATGGAAACCTTGGCTTGCTCGATCGGCCCGAAGACTCCGTTCAGATATGCCAACTCCGGCATGGCCAATCACCCCTGCTGTGTCCATCATTCCGTTCCGCCGATCGCCTGTGCCGGTATGGAAACATAAACTTCTGCGAAGGGCAAGTCGTGGGATGGTTGGGATCAAAACCCGGCGCCGTCAGTGCACCATCACGCCTCCATTGGTGGGTGACGGGCATCGCCATGTTGTCGTGTGCCACTGCTTTCAAGCAATGCCCACGGCGGATTTCGTTAGCTTCGTTCCGTTCGTGCACTGCTCAAGAGCAGTGGCACACCCACAAGACGACGCGTGACCAGGCACTCCGTCGAGCTTC
>JADFMZ010000029.1 GCA_022563615.1 Planctomycetota bacterium | reverse complement strand
AGACCGAGATGTTGTATGCAAAGTCGGGGCTGCTCGGCTTGGCGATCTCGTGGTACGACTTGATAAACCCCACGTAATCGACGCCCGAGCAGCCGAACGCGCGGATGTCGACGGTCGGGTCGGGATCCGTGATGAGTGCGAATTCAGTCTGGGTGGTGAGGTCGTATGCATAAACGTGGAACTTCTTCGGTCCGATGCCATCCCAGTCCCGCAGGTCATTCCACACGACCAGATCCCCGCAGATTATCGGGTTGCGCTGCTCCTCTGGATGCGTGGAGATCGGGAACGTCTGGTTGGACGCCAGGTCGTGACCAAAGATGTCCTCGTTAACATTGGATGACCAAACGATAATGTTGCCGGAGACGCCCGGGTGAACGCCGGCATGCTCACCGAGATTCTCGATGGCGGCACGGGGCCGCGCACCGACGTGGTCGTGCTCAACGCCGGTATCGCGCACGTGGCGCCGATCGAAGAGCTGGAGGTGGAGGACTTTCGACGGGTGATGGACGTTAACGCCACCGGCTATTTACTCTTCATGCGCGAGGGCATTCGCGTCCTGAAACGGCAACGCCTGGGCGGACACATCATCATCAACGCCAGCAAGAACGTCTTCGGCCCCGGCAAGGACTTCGGCGCCTACAGCGCATCCAAGGCCGCGGGCCATCAGCTTGGCAAGGTGGCTGCCATCGAACTGGCGCCGCAGGATATTCGCGTGAACATGATTAATGCGGACGCGATCTTCGGCGACCCAGACGTGCCGTCCGGGCTGTGGGCCGCCGTCGGGCCGGATCGTGCCCGAAGCCGAGGAATGACGCAGCAGGAATTGATCGAATACTACCGCAACCGCAATCTGCTCAGGGTTCGTATCCATGGCCGGCATGTCGGCAACGCGGTCGTCTTCTTCGCCGCCAACGCCACGCCGACCACCGGGGCCACGCTGCCCGTGGACGGAGGAATCATCGAGGCGTTTCCCCGCTAGAGCTTGCTCTAACCGGATGCAGGTATCGTGCCGACCGACGCCCAACAGAAAGGCCCATCGTCTCCCTTTCGATACGGCCCACTTCGCGTAGGCGTGGCCATCACTCTGGCCTCGATCTATTGCCTGGTCTTTCTGGTCAGGCTTTCCCCATCCTGGCCTTCACCGGTTCGCCGCTTCGCGAGAGAGTCGACTGGCCGGATTTATGGTTGGATCGATTCCGGTCTTGGCGCCGTCGGCATTGAGTCGGTATCCCGCGAGCTCCGCT
The DNA here is from genome assembly GCA_022563615.1 of Planctomycetota bacterium. GTDB lineage: Bacteria > Planctomycetota > Phycisphaerae > UBA1845 > UBA1845 > JADFMZ01. Next base: position 13,637 of record JADFMZ010000029.1, on the reverse strand, counting down.
TTGGCGTCTATTTGGTGGTGATGGCCGGCCTGCTGCCGTGGCTGGTCATGGCGCTGCTGCGACGGGGGCGACCCGACGATCTGGGATGCCGTCTGCCAAACCGACTTGCCTGGCGTTTCGTCCTGGTCGGGTATCTCGTTACGCTGCCCTTACTGTTCTGGATGGTGCGCGGCGCCGACTTTGCCTCTCATTATGTGCCCCATCTGAACCGGGCAGGCCTGGGTCCATATCTGCTGTTTCACTTAGCCAACCTCTTGTCGGAGCACTTTTTCTTCCACGGCGTGCTGCTGTCAGCCTTCCGCGTGGAGCTGCGTTGGCCGTCGCCGCCAGAGGTCACCGAAAACGCGACCGACGGTTTGAATCGAGCACTGCAATGGTTTGGTCTGGCGCAGCCCGTCGTCGGACAGGGACGCTGCCACCGTATGGCACAGTGGATAGGCTTGCCGCACGGCTGTGGCCTGGCCGTCCTGGCTTCGGGTTTACTGTTCGGACTCGTTCATATGAGTAAGGATCCCCGCGAGCTGGCGCTTTCGATCCCCGGCGGCGTGGCGGCGGCCTTTCTGTCCTATCGCACGAACAGTTGGCTGACGCCCTTCGTCATACACCTAGCCATCGCCGGCACGGCGCTGACTTTGGTTGCTTACCGGCTCTAGTGCTTCGTCGCCCCTCAATCTGCGTCCGTCCCCCACCCTTCGCCTCCGGTCCAAACACTGCAAGGATGGGGCGCGCCCGCGCTCCTGAACCCGACGGCGTCCCGATTCTTTGGCAGGGCGTAGGTCGGGCTTCGCCCGACGAAACGTTACCCTGTCCGCCGATGTCGGGCCGAGCCCGACCTACCCGGCTTTGGCAGCTCGACGATGTCGCCTCGCGGCTGCAAATTCCTCCCGGATGCGGTTATCGACAGCCACAACGTGTAGACACGTAGGATGTAAGGGCTTCGCAGCGACTTTGCCTGCGGGCGACACTGATGTAGAATCCTTAGCGGAGGTTGACACTCATGTTGCTCTGGGATTTGCACTCTGCGGCTTGTTTGCGCACGCGACTGATCGTGGTCGCCTGGATTGTGCTGGTCTGGACCGGAGAGCTCGCACCCGCGTCTGTACGGGTTGAAGAGGGTCTCGGTCAAGAATCAGCGAAACGCTTAAGCGACCCACCGCAAGCCGATCGCAGACGGCCCCATGCCGAGTTGCGTAGGCCACGAACGGGGGAGCGTGCCGCCGAGCGCCGAAAAATGGTCGTCGACCAGATCGAGGCACGCGGGGTCAAGGATCCCGCGGTCATCGAAGCGATGCGGAACGTTCCGCGGCACTGGTTCGTACCGGTCCGCCTTCACCGTCTCGCGTACGCCGACCGGCCCCTTCCCATCGGTGAGGGGCAAACCATCTCCCAACCGTATATCGTGGCGCTGATGACCGAAGTGCTGCGGTTAAACCCCCAATCCAAGGTGCTGGAGATCGGCACGGGGTCGGGCTATCAAGCGGCGGTGCTTTCCGAGATAACGCCACACGTGTTCACGATCGAGATTGTCGAACCGCTGGCTCGACGCGCGATCCAAACGTTCGAAGAGCGTGGATACAAGACCATCAGCTCACGAATCGGGGATGGATACGGCGGGTGGCCCGAGCACGCGCCCTTCGATGCGATTATCGTCACCTGCGCGCCCGAGCACATTCCAACGAAGCTCATCGAGCAACTCAAACCGGGAGGTCGGATTTGTATACCGGTAGGCGCTCAAGGACGGGTTCAGGAACTGATCGTTGCGACCAAACGCGCGGACGGCTCGCTCAAGCGAAAGTCCCTGATTCCGGTGCGATTCGTCCCGATGACGGGCGAGGGAAGGGCGCCGCCGCCTGACGGAAAGAGCGACTGACCGACCTGCGATCACCCGCAGGAGGCACGGCCTTCCTCCTGCACGAAGGCGAATCGGCGATCGTGGGATCGTCGGCCGGCATGGGGTACTCGGCGCTCCGCAAGAAAGACGTTCGGTGAATCTACAATCTTTTCCCGGGAGAAAGTCATGCGTGTTCGCATCACGGTTGCCTTGTTGATCCTTCCACTCGCGGTATCGTGCAGTTCGGCGCGGGACCGCGATCGTTCAGCCGCAGCGATTTCGATCAATGAACGATTCCTCGATCCGGACCTGGATGTACAAACGTGGGTCAGGCGCTGGGAGTCGGAAAGTCGTGAAGTTGCCGCCGCCCGAGAGCAGATCGTGCGGGCGCTCGAGCTTACGCCCGGAAAGCGAATTGCCGACGTCGGTGCCGGGACCGGACTATTCGTAGAGCTCTTCTCCAAAGCAGTTACGGACAAGGGAAGGGTGTATGCCGTCGATATATCGCCCAAGTTCGTCGCACACATCAAAGAGCGCGTTGCAAGCGCGGGGCTCAGCAACGTGGAAGTCATTCTTTCATCGGAGAACTCCGTGAAACTTGCCGAGGGCTCGGTCGACGTTGTATTTCTATGCGATACGTATCATCACTTTGAGTACCCCGGCCCCATGCTTCGGTCGATCCACAGCGCGCTGAGTAAAGATGGCCGGCTTGTTGTGATCGACTTCGAACGTATTCCGGGAAAGTCTCGGGAGTGGGTGCTCAACCATGTTCGGGCCGGGAAGGCCCGCGTCAGCGATGAGATCACGCAAGCGGGATTCCGATTTCGCGACGAGGTTCGGATCGACGGCTTTCTTGAGAACTACTTCATTCGCTTCGAGAAGCAGTGACGGTTGTGTCCGGGCGTGAACAGTTCGGCTTATGGACGCTGACGTTCCTTGTCATCGCGAACATGATCGGGGCTGGAGTCTTTACGACTTCCGGGTTTGCGATGGAGGGACTCGGGTCTCCGGGACGCGTCGTTCTGGCGTGGGTTGTCGGAGGCGTGATCGCGCTCGCCGGGGCGGTGAGCTACGGTCGGCTCGCCCGAATCATGCCGGAATCGGGTGGGGAGTACCTGTATCTTTCGCGCGCAGCCCACCCTTTGCTGGGCTTTGTCGCCGGATGGGTCTCGCTGGTTGCCGGTTTCACCGGAGCGATTGCGCTGGCTGCGACGGCATTTGAAGGCTACGTGCTGCCGGAGCAGCATCGACCATCCTGGTTGCCTGCGGATGCGATCGCCATCATGGTCGTCGTTGCAGGAGGAATCTCCCATGGCTTTCGACCGCGCGGGGGCGCAGCTTTGCAGAACGTGGTTGTGGTCCTCAAGCTTGGCCTTTTCCTCGGATTTCTATCGCTCGCCGCGGCCCGATTGCCCAGTGACGTTTGGCAGGGCGGAGCACTTCCGGAGGCGCCGACGGGCATCTGGGCGATATCGGCGGCGTTCGCAACTTCGCTGGTATGGATCTCCCTGAGCTATTCCGGGTTCAACGCCGCGGTGTACGTCGCGGGCGAGGCAAGGGATCCAAGATCGACCGTGCCGAGGGCGATGCTCGTGGGTACCTGCATCGTGCTCGTGCTTTATGTGCTTCTCAATTCCGTGTTCGTCTATTCTCCGCCGCCCGAGCGGATCTCGGGAATGCCCGATGTCGCCGCCATCGCCGCGGAATGGCTGGGCGGTAGTCGCGCAGCGACATTCGTTCGGGTGATGATCGCGTTTTCGCTGCTTACATCCGTCTCGAGCATGATGATGGCCGCTCCGCGCGTATACGCGAAGATGGCCGATGACGGCCTGCTTCCGAGTTTTCTTCGGCTTCGCAAAGGAGCCCCTCGGCAGGCGGTTGCCGCACAGGTCTTGCTCGCCGTCGTTTTTATTCTCATCTCATCGCTTCGCGGGCTGCTCTCCTACCTGGGCCTGACCCTGTCACTCTGCGCCGTGTGCTCGGTTGGTTGCTTGTTCTTACCCTCCGTTCGTCGGCGGTCCTTCCACCGAATGTCGTACGGACCCCCGCTCGTGTATATCACGTGCACCATGGCGGCGGTGGCCATCATGGCCATTGACGATCCTTCGCAGCTTCTGGGCACCGCAGTGACGTTTGCCGTCGGCATATTGGTCTACCTCGCCGTACCGCGCAGTACGTGGCTTCGACCCTCCGATAGGTGAACGGTAACCGCCCGTGGTGCATCACATGCGTTGGGACAACCTCTCGAAACACAACAGGGCGAAGACGGATGTGTTGGTCTACCGATTCTTGCGTGGTCGACTTGGCTGCGCGGGGCTCAGATGCCGGCCTTTACCACGCGTCTGCTCGGCATGTTGCACGGCGCCAGCCGGGGCGTGACCGATCGGCAGGCTGAACGGCTCGCTTCGGTCTATGCCGCCAAGCGTCACGACTTCGTGCGCGACCTAATCAGGAACGATCCGCCGGAGACCTGTGCCTTCCGAAAGCCCTATCCGAGCCGATAGTCGCGGCTGGCGGACGGGGAATGGAACCTCGGGCGAAACTCGCCTTACGTCGGGAACTTCAGGTCGAGGATTTGCATTTCGGCGCTGCGCCGGCCCTTGAAGTCGTTGATGATGGGCTCGAACGCGACCCGGCAACGCCGGTGCTGCTTCAGGTCGTCGATGCTCTTGGCCAGGCCGAAGCCGATGGCCTTCAAGTACATCCCGTTCTGGCGAAACGATGCTTGCAGGTGGTCCTGCTGTCGCCCGACGCATCGGGGCTCGTCAGCCAGTTCCACCCAGTCGGTCGCGAATCTCGGCCTGGGGTTGCCCGGGCCAAACGGTCCGAGCGCCAGGATCATATCCACCGTCGGCAGCGTCATCTCCTGGAGCGGAATCTCTGCGTCGAGTCGCAATCGGGGCAGCAGGTCGGCTGCGGTCAACCGGTCGTTGGCGTGCTCGATGAAGGCCTCGGTAAAGGCTTCCACGCGGTCTGCCTCGATGCGAAGCCCGGCGGCCATGGCATGTCCGCCGTAGGAGACGAGGTGTTCCCGACACTCGGTGAAAGCCTCATTCAGATCCAGATGTCGAATGCTTCTGGCGGAGCCTTGCCCCTGGCCGTTGGACATGGCGATCACCACCGCAGGACGGTGGTAACGATTCACCACCCGCGACGCTACGATTCCGATCACGCCGACGTGCCAACCTTCACCAGCCAGCACGATCGCGCGTCGGGCGTCGCCGGCTAAACCATCCCGCTCGATCATCTCGTAGGCCTGCTTCGCGATGCGGCGCTCCTGCGCCTGCCGCGCCCGGTTGTGGTCTTCGAGGTATAAGGCGATCTCTCGCGCGCGGTCGCCGTCGGCGCGGGTCAACAGCTCGACGGCCAGGCGGGCGTGGCCCATTCGCCCAGCCGCGTTGATTCTCGGCGCCAGCTTGAAGCCGACGTCGTGACCGCTGATTCGATCGCGGTTCAATCCCGCCGATTCCATAAGCGCCAAGAGACCGGGGTTGGACGTATTCGCCAGCCCATCGAGCCCGTGAAGAGCAAGCGTCCGATTCTCACCGGTAAGCGACACCACGTCGGCGATCGTGCCCAAGGCCGCCAGCGGAAGCAGATCCAAAAGCAACGCGCGATACTCGGAACCGACCCGCTCAGATCCGCGCAGCTCCTGCGCAATCGCCCAGGCCAGCTTGAACGCCACGCCGGAGCCGGAAAGGTGGGGGTTTGGATAGCAGCCTCCCACGGTCGGGTGCACAATGGCGTCGGCGGCGGGAAGCGCGCCTTGTGGCGCGTGATGGTCGGTGATGATGAGGCCCACACCGGCGCGGCGAATCTCATCAGCCACCTCCACAGCTGTGATGCCGCAATCCACCGTGATAATCAGGCCCGGTCCATCAGCCATAATGCGCTTGGCGGCTTCTAGGTTCAGGCCGTATCCCTCTTCGATCCTATGTGGAACATAGAATGACACGTCGGCGCCGGCCCGGCGCAGCAGATGCCACAGGATTGCTACGCCGGTCGTGCCGTCCACGTCGTAGTCACCATAGATCACGATCTTGGCTCGCGCCCGCACGCGTTCCGCGATGATCCTGGCGGCAAGGCTGGCGCCGGGCAAGGTGGCCGGCGGATGGAGATCCTTCATCTGGGGCCTCAAGAATGCCGTCCCATCGGATTCGCCCTCGAGGCCCCGGTTGATGAGCAATTGGGCGATGATCGGCGGCACGCGCCATCGTCGGGCCAACGTCTCACATTCCGGTGAAGCCGGGGCGATCGTCCACTGTTTGGTCACGGTGTTCCCGCCGTCTTGGCGCGTACGAGCACTCGCATCGCTCTTTTCGGTTTTCCCAGGCGCGGGAGATCTGCTATCCAGGTAGGTGCATGTGTCCATTCGTCGGGCGAGTGTAGCTTTTAGTCTGGATACGGCAAACGGCTAAATCGTTGTCCTGTGAGTTTCACTGGAACTTTTCCGCTTGGGGGCGGGCAAGCAAGCGTATGAGCGCGTAGATCAGACGACCGGGATACGCGGCATCGTCCGTGAATATGTGAAGGGTTCCGTCGTTTAGTGGTTAGCAGCTCCCGGATTAGTTCCCGTGACGCCCTTCCTTGATTCGTGTCTGTCGAAGTTCTATACTCGGGCAGTACATTCACGCGCACGGATACCGATTCAGGATTGAGAAATACTCGCGTCTTGGGAGAAGCGACGGTGACAAATGTCTTTGAAGGAAAAATGGTTCTGATTGTGGATGACGATCGGGATATGGTCACCGCGCTATCGACCTTGATCCGCGATGCCGGGGCTACGATCCAGACAGCCTACGACGGCAACGCGGCCATCCAGATGGCGACGGAGCACGACCCCGACCTTATCGTACTGGACGCCATGCTTCCCAAGCGTAGCGGGTTCCTGGTCCTGGAAAAGCTCAAGAGCCCCAAGCGCAAGAAGGGCGAAAAACCATTTGTCATCATGATCACGGGCAACAGCGGCAAGCGACATCAGACCTGGGCGGAGAGCCTCGGCGTGGACGGTTACCTCAACAAACCGTTCCGGATGGAACGACTGCTCGAATCGATGGAGAAGTTGCTGGCCAACTGACACCATCGCCGGGCGCTCGGGAAGGGATCCTTGGATCTCGGTGAACTTTCGGGCAACCGCACGGGCCAAACGCAGTTCGACGCATGGATGCTCCTTACGGCGTGGCTAACGCGAAGCGAATATGTTTTCGGCATATGGCGACCGTTCTGGCCTTCGGCGCCGCATCTTTCGCCGGGCGAGCCTGTACGGCTTCGGGTGCGGCCGACTCAAAAAACACGTCGATCAACCAAGCGCAAGACTTGCTCCAGCGCGGCGAATACGATCAAGCCTCGGCGGATTTTGAACGGCTCATAGCGACAGAAAAGGATCCGAGTGATGCCCTTGAGGCTGCGCTCGGGCTGGCGCGGTGTCGGCTCGAAACCGGCCGGTACGACCAGGCGATTCAGGAGCTGGTCGCTCTTCAAGCTGACGGCTCGTCCCAGTGGCACTTTCTCCTGGCCCGGCTCTATTGGCGCGTCGGGCGGTATGGCGACCTCCTTACGCACGCGCGGCGGGCCATCCAGTTGCGATCAGACCACGCCGGCGCACGGCTCTTGCTAGGCCAGGCGCAGGAGTTTCTCGGCCGAAGCGACCGGGCCATCGAAACCTATCGCTGGTTTGACAAGAGGCTTGTTGAAGCCGGTGATCTGCTCCAGAACGCCCAATGGCTCACCGATGCCGGCCGCGGCTACTTGCGTTACAGCGTATTGAGCCGATCCGACGTCCCGCGGCGCGCCCGCCACGTCCTGCACGAAATGTATCAGCCAGCCTACGAGCGAGTGGATCGGACCTATTGGCCGGCCCGCATCGCCGCCGCCGATTTGCTTCGTCAGCGTTTCAACAATGATGATGAGGACGGCAGCGTCTCAGACTATGAGGCTGCGCTGCGCATCAACCCCAAACTCTGTGAGGCCTTCGTTGGACTCGGCGCGGTGGCGCTGGAGTCGTGGGCCTTCGAGGAGGTCGAACACTGGGCGGGCCAGGCCCTTGAGGTGAATCCGAACTTCGCCCCGGCACGTCATCTGCTGGGCAAGAAGCTCATCCTGGAACGTCGTTACCCGGAAGCGATCCAAACGTGCGATCAAGCGCTGACCGTTAATCCAAACGATGTAGTCGCCTTGTCGATTCGCGCAGCCGCCTACGCCTGTCAGTACGATCAGGCCGGCGTGGATCAAATGATCGCCCGCGTTTCGAGCATCAATCCCGCCTGCGCCGTGCTTCACCGGACGCTGGGCGACGCCCTTGCGGGAATCCGTCAATACGCCGATTCCGAGCGAGCGTACCGGCGGGCGATCGAGGTTGAACCGACCGACCCCAACACGCACACCGAGCTAGGCATGATGTACATGCAATGGGGGCTGGAGGATCGGGCCCGCGACGCTCTGGACGCCGCCTGGGCCCTGGACCCGTTCAATGAGCGCACCAAGTTCACGCTCGACCTGCTGGACATGCTCCAGCGATTCGATCGCGTGGAGACCGAACACTTCGTCATCCGATATGACGATCGGCATGATCCCGGTCTGGGCGACTACATCGCAGCATCTCTCGAAGAGATCTACGAAGAAGTCACCGCCGATTACGACACGCCACTGGAAACCAAGACGATCGTCGAGGTCTTCCCCACGCATCGTGAGTTCAGCGTGCGGATTACGGGCAAACCGTGGATTCACACCGTCGGCGCCTGCACCGGTCGGGTCATCGCACTCACCTCGCCGCGCGAATCCCCCAAACGGATGGGGCCGTTCAACCTGTTCCGTGTGTTGAAACATGAGTTCACACACACCGTCACATTGGCCGCAACGCGCCAGCGCATTCCCCATTGGTTCACCGAGGGGTTGGCCGTCTACGGCGAAGATGCTCCCCGCAGCCACTACTGGTGCCGACTGCTGGCCGACTCGATCCGGCGGGATCGACTCTTTACGCTCGAATCCATCGACTGGGGTTTTATCCGCCCGCAGCGACCGACCGACCGGACCTTGGCCTATGCGCAAAGCGAATGGATGTGCGAATACATCGTCGATCGATTCGGCTACGAGACGATCCAACTCATGCTGGCGCGGTTCCGTCGAGGCCAAACTCAGGACGCCGTTTTTGAACAGCAACTTGGCGTCGGGACAAAGGATTTCGACCGTGATTTTCGCGCGTGGGCGCAAGAGCGGGCCCAACCGTGGTGCTTCGATCTAACGCCGCCCGAGGACGTGCTTGAGCTTGAGGCTCGGATCGAACAAGCACCGGACGACGCTGGGTTGCATGGCCGACTTGCCCGGGCGCGGCTCGATAATGGAACCCTCGCCGGCGCTCTGACGGCGGCTCGACGAGCGTTGGAACTGGACAAGAAGGAACGAAACGCGCTGGAAGTGCTTGTTCAGGTCTTGGACGCCGAGGCGCAACAGGAGGAAAGCGAAACCGCGCGCCGTCAAACGGAGGATGAAGTCCTTTCCGCTGCGCATCAACTGGCGGAGATCGCCCCGGACGGCTGGCTTGCGCCGAAGCTACTGGGGCGGATCGCCCTGCGGCGCGGACACCTGGACCAGGCGGTCGAGCCGCTACGGCGCTTGCAACGCTTATGCCCGATCGACCCGGCGAGTTGGCGGGGTTTGGCCGGCATCTACCTCAAGCAAGGGGACGACGATCAAGCCCTGCGGCAGTTGCTGGAACTGGCCCGAATCGAGGAAGCCGACGCGGACCTGCGTTCCCAATTGGCGAGAATCCACAGCCGTCGAGACCAACTCTTCGATGCGCGTTACTGGTATCACCGGGCGCTGGACATCGACCCGTTCAACGTCTCGTGGCACCTGGCCTTGGGCGATCTGAACATGCGAATCGGGGACAGCGCCGAAGCTCTGCGGGAGTACAGGATGCTGACCCGGCTGGAGCCGACGGTCGCCGGGCACTTTGCGTCAGCCGCTCTTGCCGCCCACAAACTTGGAGACGTCGAAGCCGCAAAGCGCCACGCCCGGCAGGCTGTAGCGCTCGATCCCGCTTCACCCGCCAAGACCTTGTTGCCGTAGTGTTGCAACAAGCCTGAATGGATGGGTCATCAGAGCCTCGCCCATGCCGCCCGCCCCGAGGGGCGAGAGGATTTCGTAAGGGCCAAGATGGGTTCCCGCGTTGATCATTCTCTGGCTTCGCTGGACTTCCGGCGTCTTGATTGCGCGATCAGATTTTCGCCGAACTCTTGCGCTTCTTCAAGCCATCTCAATTTTTCTGCGAAGGGCAAACTGGCTTGACGCCGAAGTTGGCGAGATTGATGCTCGCCCCATCCGCGGTCCCAAAGCTCATCAGGATCCGTCGTCTTAGGTTGCTTCATTCTTCTCCCGATCTCTTGCATGCTTGTAGCCGTTCGATGTCCGCCAGGTCTTGTGGTCTGCCCGCCGCCTTCTTCAACGCCAGCAAATCGTCATAGCCCAAGAAGGTCGTAGACACCTTCTCTGAGACTTCCAGGCGCAGGGCCGCACGATACGCCCTGTCAAAGTCAAGCGGCGCCTCCACGAAGAGGTCGATTTCAGTGGCTGCGTGTTCTGGGCTATATAACGAAAACACCGTAAGACCCTTCTCTGCAACCCACCGTGCTCGAGCGTTTGGATCGGCAAAATCCTCCATGGCCACCGGCGCCCGCGGTCGATAGCCCAGACCGGACAGAGCAGACATCGCTCGGCGGGCGTTGTCTTCGTCGAGATCGAGGATCAGGTCCACGTCCGCCGTGAAGCGAAGATAACCGTGGGCTACCACGGCAAGACCACCGGCGATCAAGTAACGAACCGAAGCGCCGTTCAGCGCCTTGACTATTTCTTCAACGCTTTTTTTCTGCATGACGCTCAACGACTCTCATTTGTCTCCAATTGCGTGGAGCTTGGCCTATCGGTGTTCTTGGGCAAGGCTTCGCTATCGAGCATCGGAATCCACGGCGGCCAGGTGGGATCTTGCTTGAGTTTTGCTAGAAACATGCGACTCCAATCCCAATCCCAAAAACGAAACACTCGCGTATCGATCCCGCCTTGGAAATATCTGGCGGCCCCCGCCCGGTCACCCTTTGCCAGCGACGCCACACCAGCAAGAAAGTAAGCCTCGCATTGATGCATGCGAGACGATCCGGCCTTGGCCAGCAGCTCGTCCACGGTAATCTTGCAGCAATGGAAGTCGACAACGTGCTGATACCATTCAAGCACCCAATCCGGCAGACGGGCAAATCGCTCGGTCAGTATCGGACAGGCCTCAAGCACCGCTGCTTCATCCCCGAGCAGGCGCAAAATCGTCTGATACCAAAGCAATAAAACGCTCGAACCGTCGCTGCCCGTCGCACGATCATACGCGGCTCGTGCCGTTTCAGGGGCATCAGGACGCGACATGAACATCAAAATGAACGCACGCACCAACTCGCCATGGCTACTATCACTGCGCCCGGCAAGTTGATCCAGAACGGACAATGCCTGGTCATGTTCGCCTTGGCGGTAAAGAGCAAACGCATACTGTCGGAAGGCTTCATCACTGGCGTTTTCGCATTGCCAGGCCACACGCCATTCATTGCGCACGCGTGATTCGTCCCCAAGGTACTCGAAGTATTTGGCGAGCCCTTCGTGAATGGTAGGCAGGCCGGCGAATCGCTCCAGGGCGAGGACGTCTTGTTCGGCCTCGGCAAGCACGGCGGCTCGCTTGGCATCCTCACCCAGTTCCTCGTACACGTTGGCCGCAACGAGGTGCGCAAAGAGATGTGCCTGCAAGGCTACCGAGGCATTAGGTAGCATACTCTTGGCGGTCCTTGCGTCATCCAGTGCGGCCGCGACGTCCGCAAGATCGGCTGTGTCAGTGGCCCGCCATGAACGAACCTGTGCGCGGACGACGCGAGCCATGGGGCTTCCGGGGCGCTTACGCACAGCCTCATCAAGTGCATCAACGCCACGGTCAACGGCGCCGGTCATGGAACTTGCCAAGCCGAGAAACAGATGGTCCTCCGCGGTCTTCGGTGTCAGTGATTCGAGATCTTCAAGCATCATGAAAGCCTGGTCCCACCTGCCGTCCTCTTGCACGGCCAGGACTAACATCGCCCGCGCCGCTACTACGTCAGGTAGGAGTCTGACCGCCTGCTCAAGATGTTCGATTGCTTCTTTGGGACGACCCTGGTGCAGCGCCACCTGGCCCCGCAACATGCGCACCCACCCAACGGACGCGCCACGCGTTTCGGCGTCTTGAATCGCGACCTCGGCAGCATCAAACTCGCCATTCATGGCTGCCAAGATGGCTTTCTCTTTGGCGTTGTCTCGCTGTATGGCAATGATACGCAGCTGCGACTGCTGAGCGTTGTAGGCAAACAGCCCAGCCACGCTGCCGGTTACGATGACCAACGCGAACAGCGCTGCCACGGCGGGATGGCGCCGCACCCATTTCGTTGCTCGGCCCACCAACCCAGCGCGTTTCGCGGAAATCGCAAAACGGTTGACGAAGCGCCGAAGATCCTCGGCCATCTCTTCGCCGGTCTGGTAGCGGCGGTCGGGATCCTTTTCCATCGCCTTAAGGCAGATGGTTTCGAGATCAACGGGAATCTTCTTGTTGACGCTACGGGGGGATCGCGGCTCTTTGTGCATGATCTGACCGATGATCTGATCGCGGCGCTCGCCGAGAAACGGCGGCTGGAGCGTGAGCAACTCATACAGCGTCGCCCCGAGCGAGTAGATGTCCGTTCGGTGATCGAGCGGCGCACGACCAGCCGTAATCTGCTCCGGCGACATATAGAGCGGCGAACCCATGAACTCGCCGGTGGTCGTCATCCCCGGTTGTTCCAGCATGCGGGCCAGACCGAAGTCGTTAATGCTGACGCGACCATCGGGCGAAAGCAGGAGGTTCGACGGTTTCATATCGCGGTGAACCACGTTTTGGCTATGCGCATAGCCCAGGGCGTCGGCCACGTCGGCGATCATTCGAGCGATGTTGTCAAAGAAGCTGTGCCCAGCGGTGAGGGTTGACGAACTTTCGCCTACAGATGTACCACTCGCGCTTGGATCACTCCCAGACTCCATGGTCATCGTTTGCGCGACCCAATCGGGTAGGCTTGTAGCGGGGTCTTCCAGTGAAGCAGCGGGAGCGGCGTGCCTTGGCGATACGGCGACGGTGGAATCGGAACCAATGGGGGGCGTACTCGGCGTTTGCGCTTTGGGCTCAGCAGAGCGGCGCTGATCGCGCATGTGTCGTATCACGAAGTTGAGCGAAGGTCCATCGACGAGTTCCATCGCGTAATAGTGGACCCCGTCCTCCTCACCGGTAGCGTGGATGGGAACGATGTTGGTGTGATGGAGCTTGGCCGCCGTCTCCGCCTCGCGACGAAATCGTATGACCGCCTTGGCAGTCATACCCAGACCGCTCGACAACACCTTGAGCGCGACTTTGCGATTCAGCGACCGCTGCCGTGCCTCGTAGACGATGCCCATCCCACCGCGACCGAGCTCGCGAATGATCTCAAAATCGCCGAGACGCCTCTTCTTGGATTGGTTAGCCAACTCCTTAGCCATATACCTTCCATCCGCCCATGTGAACGTCCTAGCACGACAACGCGGGTTAGCCCTAACTTGTCGATGTGCCTAGCTAAACCCTCCGTCCACCTGGGAAGAAAGGCCCAATAAACGATGTAGCGCGACGCCACAAGCTTAACCCGCGTTGTCGTGCTAGGATGCTGTTTCCTTCGCCACGTACTGTTTCATTTTCGAACGGTTCGCCAAGCTAGTCGATTATCCGGCTGGAGCGGGTGATAGCAAGCTG
>JADFMZ010000325.1 GCA_022563615.1 Planctomycetota bacterium | reverse complement strand
GACCAAGGTCACGGTGCCGAAGGTGCCGACCGAAGAGGGCGTTAACACGGCTGAATATATGGCGCTCTTTCAGACGGGCCCCTACGCCCTGACTGATATCGGGAGCGGCAATCTTTATGTGTTTCGACCGGTAGACGCCCGGCCCGGACGTTCGGCAGAGTCGGTTGACGAGGTGCGAGAGCAGGTCGTCACCGATTTGCGATTGCTTCGCGGGTACGAGAGAGCCGCCGCGCGGGCGGAATCGCTACGGAGCTGCGCCGTCGGGGGCGTCTTGCAGGAGTCGTATGAGAGTGATTTGGAGCTTGTCGCGCTACGGGAAACACCGGAAGGGATCAATTCCGGATACCTCGAGCCTCCCCCGTTTTCCAGGACAACCCGTTTCCAGGCCGGACGCGGACGCCCGCTGGCCGGCGTGCTGGTCGGTGGCGGTGTCGGACAGCTCAGCAATGACGGCGTGGATCAATGTTTTGCGCTTGAGGAGGCCGTCGAAAAGACCCAAGTGATCCCGTTGGAGGGCCGCGCCTTGGTTCTGGTGGTTGAATGGGTCGAAACCCTCCCTGCCGAAGTGGATGCATTCAACGATTTGCGGGAGCAGCTCGTCACGCAGATGGCGAATGCACGTCGGCAGGAGGCTATCGCCTCGTGGTTGGATCCCGACCAAATTGAGGCTCGAAACGGGTTCGAGTTGGTCGAGCGATAGTAAAACGCCTGCACGGGAAAAGGTCGAAACGTCCGAAAGTCAAAAGGTCGCAAAATTGCATGTTGAATCTTGAGTGCCAAATCTTTGGACGTGCATGAGTAGGGTCTTGACCAACCGAGCCGCGCCCGTGAGGAAGCGGTCCGGGTTCCCGGACGAAAGCCGCTTCCTCACGGGCGCGGCTCTGAAAAATGGTTCTCGATCACTCTCTTGGGGAGAGAAATTACGGCGAATCGGACTGAGCGTCGAGGAAACCTTGCAGGATCACCTGAGCGGCAATGCGGTCCTGGCGGGACTTGCGTTTTTTTTGCGACAGCCCCGATTGTCCGAGCAGTTCGTCGGCGGCGACTGAAGAGAGCCGCTCGTCGAAGTAGTGGACGGGCTTGCCGGAGTGATGGGCCAAGACATCTCCGAACTTCCGGGTGAGCCGTGCTTGCGGACCCTCCGTGTCATCCATGTTCAGTGGCAATCCCACCACGAATGCACCGACCGAATAGGGCTGGGCGCAAGAAAGAACCGCTCCAACCTGATCGGACAAACTCCCCTTGACCTGAACGACGGCCAGCGGCGAAGCGATGCTGCTTTCCGTGTCGCCGATCGACAGGCCGATCCGCTTGCCGCCGTAGTCAATGCCGAGAAGACGGAGCATTAGGGTTGAAGATTAAAGATAAAAGATAGAAGGTTCAAGGTTGAAGATTAGGAGTCCAAAGTCCAAAGTCCAAAGTCCAAAGTCCAAAGTCCAAAGTCGAAGGTTGAAGGTCTGGAATGCTGACTACCACTCCATGATTCCGTCTTATTGTGGCCTTTGCTTCCACTCGCATCCTTGCAACACTTGCTGCTGATCGTTCGCGAGTTCCTACAGGTATTCCTCTCCGTAGCGGCTCCGGATGTTGTCCACCAGTTCCTTGATGCCAGTCGAGTCGCGTTTGGTGCAGATCAACGTGGCGTCCGGCGTATGGATGATGACCAGATCGTCCACGCCGATGGTGGCAATCAGGTGCTTTCCCTCCGATACGACGATGTTGCCGCGCGATCCCAGATGGATGACATGATCCGTCGCGGAGACGTTTCCATCCGCGTCGGCGCCGATAACGGCTTCGATGGCCGGCCATGAGCCCACGTCCACCCAATGACAATCCATCTCCACCACCAACACCTGCTCCGCACGCTCCATCACCGCAAAGTCGATGCTGATTTTCATCAGTTTGGGGTACAACTCGTTGAGTCTGGCCGTTCGAGCGTCGGTGTCCCAGACCTCAGCCAGCTCGGTCACGGCGGCGAATGTTTGGGGTAGATGCTTCTCAAGTTCTTCGAGGATGGCAGAGGCTCGCCATGCGAACATGCCGCTGTTCCAGTAGTACTCCCCCGAGGCCAGGTAGTGGATAGCCTTGGAGACGCCTGGTTTTTCCGTGAACTTATCCGCCTTGAACACGCCGTCGGAGACGCACTCGCCGCGCCGGATATAGCCGTAGTTCGTGTCCGGCCGATTGGGACGGATGCCCATCGTCACCAGCGCTCCCGGTGATGCTTCCGCCGCCCGGTAGGCGCGTTCCACCGTCGCGCTGAAACGCTCGATCGGTGAAATGATGTGATCGGCTGTGAACGTTCCGATCACCGCGTCAGGATCTCTCTTGATCAGCAACGCGGCGGCCAGCGCCACCGCGTTGGCGCTGTCGCGCCCAACCGGCTCGGAAAACAGGTTCGCCGACGGCAATTCTGGCAGTTCTCTCTTCACGGCCTCTACGTTGGCGCTGGTGGTGATCACGCAGATTTGCTCAGGAGGATGAAGGGCCAGTGTGCGCTCGAACGAATGTCGAAGCAGGCTCGACCCACCGAACAAGCGAAGAACCTGCTTGGGGCGCGTGCTGCGGCTGAGCGGCCAAAGCCGCACGCCCGCACCGCCCGCCATGATGACAGCATAACGCACTGGTCAGCCTCCCTGTTGGGAAACCATGCTATCCAAGCTCATCGAAATCCACGCGCGTCAGATCGGCGAATTCGAGCACCCACGTCTTACGAGCCCCGTCCTCAAAAAGCACGTCCACATGCGTTCGCTTCGCCCCGCGTTGGAGCAACATGATCCGGCCCAGGCCGCAGACGGGGTGGCGCACCAGCGTCCCGATCGTCCACTCGGCGATATCGTCGGGCAGTCGGCCTCGATTTTGATGGCCGACGCGACTTCCCGGCGGCTCGGAAGACTCCACCCATTCTATCTCATCGTTGGGCAATTCGTCGAGGAAGGAACTCCGGCTCGTCCGTTCGGTGACGCCCCGCATCATTCGGTACTGCGCGTGGGAGAGCGTCAGCCGCTGTTTGGCCCGCGTCATGCCCACGAACAACAGGCGGCGCTCCTCCTCCTCGTCGCAGGTACTTTCTCCGGATCGGCGAAAGGGGAGCAGACCATCTTCCAGCCCAAGCATATGGACCACGTCGAACTCCAACCCCTTGGCCGCGTGGAGCGTCATCAACGTCACCGGTCCGCCTTCACTCTGAACCGAATCCACGTCGTTGACCAGCGAGGCATGTTCCAGCCAATCCAGAACCGAGGCCCCGGGGTGAGATTCTTCAAACGCGGCGGTGGCACTGATGAGTTCATCGAGGTTGCGGCTCGGCGCGTCGTCCTGCTCGCCTTCCTGATGGTGGTAGTAGAAAGCCCGCAAGCCGGATTGGGCCATCACCGCTTCAAGGGCTTGAGGGGCTGGCTTTTCGAGCAAGAGCACCAGTTCTCGCAGCAAGCGGATGAACTGCTCGACCTTACCGGCGGATCGCCCCAGGCTCGAAAGATCCTCAACACTCATCAGCACTTCGTGGATAGGCTGGCCCTTTTCCTGGGCCCATTGCACCAGACGCTGGACCGTGGTCGATCCGATGCCTCTCGGCGGCGTGTTGATGATGCGCAATAGTGAAATGTCATCGGCTGGGTTCACCAGTACGCGAAGGTAGGCCAATACATCTTTGACCTCTTTGCGGTTGTAAAACTCCACGCCCCGGGCGATCTGATAGGCGACGCCCTCGAGAAGGAAGGCCTCTTCAAGCGCGCGGCTCAGGGAGTTGATCCGGTAGAACACGGCGATGTCGCCCGGAGCTACGCCGCTGCGGATCTGCCGGGCCGCTTCCCGGGCGATCATGGCGGCTTCCTCCTGCCCGTCTTCACACTCGATCACTCGAACCGCTGGACCCTCTTCGTTTTGCGTCCACAGCGTCTTGGCTTTCCGGTTGGTGTTGCGGGCGATGACCGCGTCCGCAGCGCTCAGGATGCGTTGCGTCGATCGGTAATTCTGTTCCAACCGAACGATTTTCGCATTGGGGTAGTCCTCTTCGAAAGAGAGGATGTTGCCGATGTCGGCCCCGCGCCAGCCGTAGATCGACTGGTCCGGGTCGCCGGTGGCGCACAGATTGTGCCGCTCGCGGGTCAGCCCTCTGGCAATCTGATACTGGGCGGCATTGGTGTCCTGGTACTCGTCGATCAGAATGTACCGAAAACGCTCCGCGAGCTTGCGGCGAACTTCCTCACTCTCTTGC
>JADFMZ010000324.1 GCA_022563615.1 Planctomycetota bacterium | reverse complement strand
GACTAGGAGTGGAATAAGAATCATCAATAACGGCAGGATTCTTCTCTTGGCAATCTTCGACACGGATTGATCTCCTGGACGGCAGGACGGCGCCGTCAAACATTCTAGGTCCGCGAGGCAATGAGGGGATTGCCTGCTGATGGCCCGGCGCGCGGATGCAGTTACCCACAAGGGAAAGGAGATGCAGTGTCTCCTCCCACGCCGCAACTCCTGGCCATTATAAGGCTACCGGACCCTGCGAGTCAACGCTCTTGATGTGTCCAACGCCCGATATGAGTCGCTGCTCAGCCAAGTTCTTTACTCGTGCTGTAAAACCACGCCCTAATTCGAGCGTTCGGCTAAACCCATCCCGCTTCCGTGTCGATCAAACGTCCCGACATTCATTATTTCTCGCCGACGGAAAGGACTGAGCCGTGCAGGTAGCAACACCCACCAGGCCGAAGGAAACGAAGCCCTCAACTGAAAAGCAAGCTGTCCGTCCCCAAATGGACTTCAACCGGATCACGGACGAGCAGTTTCTGATTGCGGCTGAGGAAATGAAGCTTGAATCGGAAATCCAACTTCTCCTGCGCACTCCGTATCGTGAGATGATTGTGCAGATTCCGGTCCGTTTGGATGATGGTCGCCTGGAGATGTTCCACGGGTATCGCGTGCAACACAACGCCGTACGCGGGCCCTACAAGGGGGGTATCCGGTATCACTACAAGGTGGATCTGAATGAGGTGCGATCGCTGGCGGCCCTGATGACTTGGAAGACCGCCATCGTGGACGTTCCGTTCGGCGGGGCCAAGGGCGGCGTTTCCTGCGACCCGAGCGCCATGAGTCGCGCGGAGTTGCAGGCGTTGACTCGCGGGTTCACGCGGAAGATCGACATGGCCTTGGGCGTGTATCGAGACATCCCCGCGCCGGACGTCGGGACGAACGCCCAAGTCATGGCGTGGATCATGGATGAGTACGGGAAAAAGAACGGGTACACCCCCGCGATCGTGACGGGTAAGCCCCTGAACCTGGGAGGTTCGCTCGGGCGGGATGCAGCGACGGGACGCGGCGTGAGCATCATCGCACGAGAGGCGTGCCAATGCTTTGACATCGACATCAAGCGGGCCAAGGTGGCCATTCAAGGGTTCGGCAACGTCGGCTCGTGGACGGGCCGGTTGATGGCCAGGCTCGGCGCGAAAGTGGTAGCTGTATCAGACGTCAACGGCGGTATCTTCAATGAGGTCGGTTTGGACATGGAACGCGTCGTAGCGCATTGCCAGGCTACCGGCACCGTCGCCGGTTTCAAGGGCGCCAAGTCGATCGACAATGAGGAACTTCTGACCCTTGATGTAGACATTCTGATCCCGGCTGCGTTGGGCGGGGCGATTACGCGCGACAACGCCGAGAGCATCAAGGCGCGATTGATCGTCGAAGGTGCGAACTCTCCCGTCACCCCGCGCGCGGATGAAGTGCTTAGCCGGCGCGGCACCACGGTAGTCCCGGATATCCTGGCCAACGCCGGCGGCGTCACCGTTTCCTATTTTGAATGGGTGCAAAACCTGCAACAGTTCCGCTGGAGCGCCGACCGGGTCAACGAGGAGCTGGAACGCAAGATGGTCGCCGCATGGCGGGCCGTCTATAATCGTACGATCGACCAACACACCCCTCTGCGCATCAGCGCCTACATGGAAGCCCTGGACAAGGTCGCCGAAGCCACACGTCAGCGATTCTAACCGGACCAGGAAATAACGAATCAGACGAGCCCGCCGGGGGAATCGCAAGGATGATCTTTGCGATTGCCGGCGCAACAGGGGGATTCAGCGCAGGTGGCGTGCGTTCACAAGAAACCGCGACATCGCGCGGGCTCAAGGGTTCGGCTCAGATAGTTGTTCAATTTTTTCAAACTCGCTCTTGGCATCACATCAACCCACCGTTGCTGAATTCTTTCGGGCAACACGTTGTTCCTTACACCCGGCCAAACTCCGCAGCGCATCTTGAACGACGTTCTTATGGGAGCGATGCGCAAACGTGATCGACCGGTAACTTGGCAGCCCGAAAGGCAGGTCCGATTCGATCCAATTCCGCCCGTTTATCCGCAAGGCAGCCTCCTTGATCGTAGTGTCCCGCTGCGATACAGTGGAGTATCGGAACCCGTGACGGCAGTGGGGGCGTCCAGGGAATCCGCACTTCGCTCCCAGGCCATGGTCAAGAAGAAGTGAATCTGTACTGGCGCTCACGGGTTGACGGTTGCACGAACCGGCGCGGGTCATCGGAGGTTCGACGACAACGCGCTTGTACTGTATAGCGGCCGACGAGTGCATTGTCTTGCCCGTTCGGTTGCGATGGATGCCATGGATTCAGTCGTGTGGGGCGCGCGAAGTTGCTCCGCGCAGTGAACGTTTTGAAACCTACGGAGAACAATAAGATGAACCCGACGATGCGGATACGCAAGGTGGCTGGCGCGATGGCAATTGTGACCGTGCTGATATTGCAATGGGGATGCGATCCCGGCGCCGTGCTAGACGCGTTGACGGGCGGCGGGGGCGAGCCGCCGGCGGGCCAAGAGATTCCCGGTCCGGAAGGGCCAGCGGGACCAACCGGCGCGGACGGGCAGGACGGCGCAGACGGCGAGAATTGCTGGGATCTCAACGGCAACGGTATTGAAGATACCGAGGAAGACGTGAACGGAGACGGGCAAGTCGATGTCCAGGATTGCCAGGGGGTCGCCGGTGCGGATGGTTTGGACGGAGAAGGCGGCGCAGACGGGCTGGCCTGCTGGGATCTCAACGGCAACGGTCTGGCTGACGAGGATGAAGATCGTAATCGTGACGGCGTGGTGGATGCGCAGGACTGTCAGGGACCATCCGGCTCGTCGGGGCAGATCGGTCAAGCCGGCGTGGAAGGCGCCGACGGTCTGAGCTGCTGGGATCTCAACGGCAACGGCCTGGAAGATCCCGAAGAGGACATCAACGGTGACGGGGCGGTTGATGCGCTGGACTGCCGGGGTCCGATCGGGCCGACGTTTTTCGATTTCTTTGTCGAGGATTTCTGGTCGGCCCAGCGTCGGGCCGAGGGGGAAATCCGGCTGGATGACATCGTGATCGGCGAGGTGTTTCTTGGGCCTCCTGCATTCCCGAATCGTGTACGAGCGATCGGGTTCCGAGCGGCTATGCCCGTGATGTACTACGACGGTGACGGGAAGTCGCCGGGCAACGACGTGACCATGCGGCTGTTCTTTCACCGAACCGGCTCCGACAACGGGAAGGAGTGCCTCGTCTTTATGGTTGATTCGATCCTGCTGCAAAGCGGATCGGATCTGGCCCAATACGGCGAAACGAGATGGGTTCGAGTTGACCTTCCGCTCGTAGACGAATTCGACGCCGCTCTGCGGGGAGAACGGGGCGACGTCGAGGGTATGTCCGTGGCGGTCGATCTGCCGGTCAACAGCGTTGCAGGGCTTGGCTATCCCCCGTTGCACGCGGGGGACCGTCTGGTCTTCGCGCTGACCACCGTTCAGGACGACGGCGGTGAATACCACTTGCTGGACGTCGAGTTCTTTGAGTCCTACCCGGGCGCGGCGTTGCTGGCCAACGCCGTCGTGTTCGATACCGAGGATGACGTTACGTGTAGTCGCTGCCCGACCGACGGTCCGGATTGCAACGAAAACGGCATAACCGACGAGTGTGAAATCTGCGACGGGGACGGCCAAACCGCTGGAGATGAATGCCTCCAAGACTGCGACGGCAACGGCATTCCCGACGAGTGTGAACTGGACTGCAACGAGAACGAGATTCCCGATGCGTGCGAGATTTGCACCGGCCAGAGCAGCGCGGCGGGCGAGGATTGTCTCTCGGACTGCAACGAAAATGGCGTCCCCGACGAATGTGAGTTGGACGGCAACGACTGCAATCAAAACGGCATTCCCGACGAGTGTGAACTGGACTGCAACGAAAACGAGATCCCTGATGCTTGTGAGATCTGCCCGTTAGACGGCGGCGCCGCGGGTGAACCATGCTTGCCCGACTGCAACGGCAACGGCATCCTCGATGAGTGCGACCTTTGCGACGACGGCCCCGCCGGGGTCTCCGGGCTTGAATGTTCGGTCGATTGCAACGGCAACGGCATTCCCGACGAGTGCGACGGCGGGTGCGAATGACGATCCTGTCGCGGAGAGAGACCCGCAACCGCAGGCATTGATCTCGGCGCCGATGATCGGGGGTGGCCTGTATTTACGGTGGCGGGCCT
>JADFMZ010000323.1 GCA_022563615.1 Planctomycetota bacterium | reverse complement strand
TCGCCTCGCCCACCAAACCCCAGGGCGTTGCCCTGGGCTGTCCTATTGTGCCCTTTCAGGGCAAAGAGGAGAACCCACACGCGGAAGATGTCGCCCGTCTACGCAACGTCGATCATCCCCGCCAAAAGTGTCATGCACCCGACAAGGGGAGGCTTGTGGCCTCGGAGTTCACAGGGGACCGATCATGGTGTATTACAAAGTTCACGACCGTCTAAGTCTCGCGATGCAGCCTGCGCGAACCCATGAAGGCGGTCAACGGTCACGGAACAATGGCCAACGCCAGTAGGACATCAGGACCGAGACGCCCCGCGCGTCCCCGCACTCGCGGTACGACGGACGGGTTTCGTCAAACGCGAAGGGACCACGCCTCTGAGATCGCGGAGGACTATGTCGAACTGATCGACGACCTGATGGCAGAGTGTGGGGAAGCCCGGCTGGTGGATATCGCCGAGCGGATGGGCGTCTCCCATGTCACCGCGAACAAGACGGTCGCGAGACTTCAGCGCGACGACCTCGTGCTCAAGCGGCCCTATCGATCGATCTTCCTGACCGACAAGGGGAAGCGCCTGGCCGCGCAAAGCCGCAAACGACACAACATCGTCTATGCGTTTATCTGCGCCCTGGGCGTGCCGCAGCGCCAGGCTCGAATCGACGCCGAAGGCATCGAGCACCACATCAGCAACACGACCCTCCGGGCCATGTCGAGGTTCGTCCTCACCGCGAAACGTTCCGGCAAGCGTTGACGATCACTCAGAGCGTGTTTAACAAGGGAGGGCGCGGCTTTTTAGACACGCTCCCAGCCCACGGCACCGCACCTTGGACCCTTTCGCCAGCCCCAAGACGCTGCGCGTTCCACTCGGAAGAGCGGAAAGTCGGCTGCCGGTGCAGCGTCACACGTCGTCTAATTGGTGTGCCACTGCTCTTGAGCAGTGCGCAAACTGCACGAAAACCCGGTGAGCACTGCTTGAAAGCAGTGGCACACGACAACATGGCGCTGCCCGTCACCCACAGATTGAGCGGTGATGGCGCTCTAGGATCCCCCATCGCCCGTAGCGGACGCCTGTAGGTCGCCCGCTTTGACTTTGACAAGTCGCTGCAGATTAAGGTGCTTCTTCAGCGCCGATTGAATCTGCGACGACGTCAGTTGATCGATCTTCTCGTAGAGATCCTTGTAATAGTCCATCGTCCGCCCCAGATAGAGCCCGTTATTAATCATTCCCACCACGGCAGAGTCGTTGGCCAATTGCGTCTTGACTTTCAGAGCGAAGCTTTTCTTGGCCTCCGCCAGCTCTGTCCCACCGATCCCTTCACGCAACAAAATGCCGAACTCATCCAGCAGGGAGTCATAGGCCTTATGCGCGTTCTCGGAAGCGCAGATCGCATAGCCGGCCAACATGCCGTCACGGTCCTGGCTGTGTGCTGAGAACATCGCCCCCGCGCCGTAGGAGAGCCCTTCCTTGTGTCGCAGGCGGTTCAACAAGCGCGACTTGGCCGACGCGCCGAGAACGTAATGGGTCAGATGCATGGCCGGATAATCCGGATCATCGTCGCGCAGCTCGATGTTCAACGCGCAGGCCACCATCCCCATCTTCTTGTCCGGCGTCTCGATCACGTCATCGGACCCCTTTACGTCGCCCCGGAACTTCTGCACGATCCGCTGAAACGGCTTTGGCGACTTCCATGAGCCCAACAACCGCTCCGTCACCTCTCTGATCTGGTTTTCATCGAAGTCCCCCACCACCGTTAACTGGGCGAAGCTGGCCCCCAGGAACTTGCCGTGAATCTGCTTCAGCGTGTCCAGTTGGACCGCTTTGACCCGCTCGATCATCTCGGGGAAGGTGGGGCGGTAACGCACGTCATCCGAGGGCCAGGGGCTCAGCCGCCGCATGATGCTGTTGAATCCCAGGGCGGTTGGCTGCGAGAGCTGTCGCTCAATGCCCGCGAGATTCTCTTTCTTGACGATTTCAAACTGGTCCGCTGGAAAGGTCGGGTGTTGCAGAATCTCAGCCACAAGTTCGATGGTTTCAGCCAGGTGATCCCGATCGGTGCGGATGCGCACGCCTACCGATCCGCCGTTGCGGGAGTCTCCACCGAACATATTGACCGTCGCCTTCAACTCGTCGAATCGATCCTGAATTTGCTGATAGGTGTACTTCTTCGTGCCGCGCATCAGCATGTCGGGGAGCATGGAGATAGCGGCCTGTCGGCCCTGGATGTCCGCCTCGGTCCCGAAGCGAAGGGTCAGGCTGGCGTTAACCGCATCGCCGCGCGTCTCCTTGGCCAATAGCGCCATCTTCATGCCGTTGGCCAGCTTGAAACGCCGCACACGCCGCTCGATGTTCTCTGGCGTGGCCTCAAACTCCTCGCCTTGGGACAACGCCTCCTTACCTTTGTAATCCTTCAAGAGCGCCACGAGGTCCGGCATCCGGGGCACGTCCGTCCGGTCGATATCCTGGGTCGGATGGAAGATTCCCGATGTCCGGTTGGTGCGCTTGAAGTAGTGAGCGGCCACCCGCCGGACGTCCTCGGGCTTGAGGCTCTCCAGGCGATCTCGATGCAGGAAAAACAGCCGCCAATCGCCCGACGCCGCCCAGTTGCTCAGCATGACCGCAATACGCTGACTGTTCTTCAGGGCCATGTCGATGTTCTTGAGCAGCTTGGTCTTGGCCCGCTTAATCTCCCCGTCGGTGATCGTGTTTTTCGACAGCCCCTCAATGACTTGCGTCATCTTCTCCAGCACAGGCTCGACCGGATTCTCCAGACGGACTGAGGCCATGTTCAGAATGACCCCCGGCTCCTTCCAGCCGAACGCAACGCCGAAGACACTGGCGGCCATGCCCGATTCCACGAGGCCTTTGTACAGCCGGCCGGCAGGCTCCGCCGTGAGCACCTGCTGGACCACAGACAGCGCCGGGTAATCCGGGTGCGAGGCGGAGCATATGTGATAGACCACCCCACACGCCGCCACGTCCCCCGTGCGGCGGAGTTCGACATGCCTGGCGCCGTCCTGTTGGGGCTCTATCGTGTAAGTATCATCGAGTTGACGCTTGGGCCTAGGGATTGAGCCGAAGTACTTGTCCGCCAGCTTCAACGCATGATCCGTTTTGAAATCACCCGCGATAACGAGCATGGCATTGTCCGGCTGGTAGTACCTCTTATAGAACGCCTTGAGGTTTTTAATGGGAACGCGCTCGATGTCGCTCTTGGAGCCGATCGTGGACTTGCCGTAGTTGTGCCACAAATAGGCCGCCGACTGTATCCGCGCCATGAGGATCCCGGTCGGGTTGTTTTCGCCCGCCTCGAACTCGTTGCGAACGACGGTCATTTCGGTGTCGAGATCCTCCCGTCGGATGAAGCTGTTGATCATCCGGTCGGCTTCCATCCTCAGCGCCCATTCGAGGTTTCCCGGCTCGGTCGTGGGCAGCGTTTCATAATAGTTCGTGCGATCGACCCAGGTCGTACCGTTGAAGCGGGCCCCGTGTTCCTCAAGCTGCTTCCAGATGTCCGCGTGATCCGGCGTGCCTTTGAACACCATGTGTTCGAGCAAGTGGGCCATCCCCGTCTCGCCGCGCCCCTCGTGTCGCGAACCGACGAAATAGGTCACGTTGACGGTCACGGTCGGCTTGGACGAGTCGGGGAACAACAGAAGCTGCAATCCGTTGTCGTAGCGATACTCGGTGATGCCCTCGACGCTGGTAACTTTGGTGCGTTCGGCGTGCGCCGCCGTCGTTAGCAGTAACAAAGTTGCCATCGTAAGCGCCACCACTCCAATTCCGTGTCTGATTCGTTCGGTCCTCATGGCGTGTCCCTTCCTCGTAGAGTGACCTGAGCGCACGCCCCGCGCGGGGCGTGCAGCAGGGTAGTCACTCTACCCGCCTTGGCGCAGGGGTCAATCCTCAGGCACTGAAATGACGACCCGGCGGGATGGCGCACCCGTGGCGCCGCCCCACCGGACCGAACGGCCTTGCGGGAGCTATACCAGGACAAGCTGGCGTCTGGGGGCCTTTTTTCCGGTGCGCCGGGCGGGTCCAGCCAGGATCCCAGCTTTGGCCTTCGTCCGCCTCGCGGCTGAGGATCGAGTAGAGGTCTTCTTGCGACCGGCGGGCCGAAGCACCTTTGGGCTGCGGACTTTGCTTCTCGTTCGGGACCGCTTCGAGGATCTACTCCCACCGCCCGAACCGGTAGCGGCAATGGCTGCTTGAGCGGCGGCCATACGCGCGATCGGCACACGCAGCG
>JADFMZ010000322.1 GCA_022563615.1 Planctomycetota bacterium | reverse complement strand
TTATTCCATGAATTAAAGTAGGGCGCCATAGCGCGCATCTATTTCTTGGGATTGGTATTATGCCCTTTAAGGGCGAAGCGGAACCCGCACGCGCAAGTCGTGGTTCGAACAAGCAACGTCGATCATCCCCGTCTGCCGAGGCATACATTTCAGAGTTTGCGGGTCGGCGTGTCCGACCGTAGAATGGCCTGAACGGGAGGAAAGCGTCGTCACCGATGCGAACAACCATGCCGACAAAGAGCGTGTACCTGGAAACGATGGGCTGTCAGATGAACGTGCTCGACAGCGAGCTCGTCCTGGGGCAATTGCGCCGACTCGGCTACGAATCGACCCGCAACATCCAGGCGGCCGACGTCATTCTGTTCAACACCTGTAGCGTCCGCGATCACGCCGAACAGAAGGTGCTGTCGAAGCTGGGCGCCCTGCGCCAGCTCAAGTCGGCCCATCCAGATAGAGTCATCGGCGTGATCGGCTGCATGGCGGAACGCGACCCGAACGGCCTGATTTCCAAAATGCCCCATGTGGACCTGGTGTGTGGCCCGGGCGAACTGAACAAGATCCCCGCCCTGATCGAAGACGTGCGTGTGAATCGCACGCGGGCGATCGCGCTGGCCCGGTCGTTCTCGCGCAAGAGCACACCGTTGCAGCGCGCCGTCGAGTTTGATTCCGTCGAGGCGCTGGACCTTTCGCGCGAGCCGGCCCCAGAGACGCGAGTTCTGCAATCCTACATTCGCGTGCAGCGCGGCTGCGACAAGTTTTGCACGTTTTGCGTGGTGCCGTTTACGCGCGGCCCGGAGCGGAGCAGGCCACCGCAACACATTGTCGATGAAGCCCGAATGCTCGCCGATCGGGGCGCCAAAGAGGTGACCCTCCTGGGTCAGACGGTCAACAGCTACGTGCACGCGGAAAACGGCCGACCCGTTCGTTTCGCGGAGTTGCTGGCGCGGGTGGCTGACGTGGACGGCATCGAGCGCGTGCGTTTCGTAACCAGCTACCCCGGAGACTTCACGGATGACATCTTCGAGGTCATGCGAGAGCTGCCCAAAGTATGTGAATACCTGCATCTTCCGGTGCAAAGCGGCAGCAACACGATGCTCAAGCGGATGCGAAGGCAGTACACGGTGGAACAATACGTCGAACTGATCGAAAAGGCCCGGGCACGGGTTCCCGGCCTGACCATCGCCAGTGATTTCATCGTCGGGTTCTGCGGCGAAACCGAGGCCGACCACGAGCAGACGCTCCAATTGATCGAGCGATGCCGCTTCAAGAACATCTTCGTGTTCAAGTATTCGCCCAGGCCGGGCACTGTGGCGCACAAGCACGACGACGATGTGCCGGATGAGATCAAGCGGCGGCGAAATGGGGAACTGCTCTCTCTTCAAGACCGGATCGCCACGATTCACAACGAGCGTCTCATCGGCTCAACCGTTCAGGTCTTGGTGGAAGGATACAGCAAGGCCGCTCTAAAGGCGCAGCAGGCGGAGCAAACGCGCGGGGAGGAAGTCGGTTGGCGGCGGCGCGATCAGCTTGTCGGGCGCACGCGCACCGACCGGATCGTCGTTTTTGCCGGTCAGCCGCAGCACATCGGGCGATTTGCCGATGTTCGCGTAACGGGAACAACTTCGCTCACCTTACATGGAACCCTTGTGAATAATGAATCGCCGCTGAATCCGGCGGAGCCGAGTAACCGTCCTCTGGCCTTGCCCATTCTCGCATCCGGATAATGGCGCCTTGCGGTCGGCCCGCGACATGGCTAAATAGAACACCATGACAACGACCACCGAATCCAAGCCGCCCCTGATCGCCAAGCAAACGCCGGAGTTGGAACGCCGGACCCGAAAACAACCGCCTTACCACGTCATCCTTTTGGACGACGACCACCACACCTACGAATACGTGATCGGCATGTTGCGAAAGCTCTTCGGTCACTCGAATGAACACGCCTATGAACTGGCC
The DNA here is from genome assembly GCA_022563615.1 of Planctomycetota bacterium. GTDB lineage: Bacteria > Planctomycetota > Phycisphaerae > UBA1845 > UBA1845 > JADFMZ01. Next base: position 2,288 of record JADFMZ010000322.1, on the reverse strand, counting down.
AGCGCGGTGGATCAGGGCGGTCGGGTGATTCTGGACACGACGACCCTGGAGCGAGCCGAGCTGAAACGCGATCAGATACACACCTTCGGCCGCGACTGGCGCATATCCGAATGCAGCGGCAGCATGTCCGCGACGATTGAACCCGTGCCCGGGTAAGCGCGATTCCTGCGCCTGGAGGCGCTTCACCCTCCCGTTGAACCGACCGTACGCTCTCAGGTCGACGTAGCACCGGCCCGTTTGCACCCGATAACTCCATCCCAGCCCTTCGCGGGCAATAACAATAAATTGCAGCGTCAATTCTCTGCCTAACCCGACCGATAGGTCGTTCGTAGGTGTTTACCCTTGTCGGTCGGCTCTGCCAGCCTGTGCGCACCCTATTTCTGTTGCACTGTTGGCCATTAGCGAAGTCGCCGCAATGTTGCCTGCTTCGCATGGCTATCGCTGGTGAGCTGCCCGGCCTTTAGATCGGTCGCGCGTTTCGCCTTTCGAGGGACGACATCGAACTCCATGTTCGCCAGATGCCGGGACAGCACTTCTCTACGGCACAATGCGGGAGTCTGGTACGAGGCCAAAGGACACAATTCTAGGAGTCCATTATGGTCGGACTGATTCACAAACTTCTCTTTGACTTGGTCGAATTAGCCGACGGCACGGAGGCGGTCGCTGAGGTCAAACGTCGCGCGGGTGTCCCCAAGGACAAGGAATTCCGCATGGACGAGGCGTACGACGACCAGGAGTGGCAGCGGCTGTTGGCGGCGGCCTGCGAAGTGTTGAACGTCACTCATGAGCAGGCCGAGGAAGCCTATGCTGATTTGTTCTTCAAGGACGCCCTGCGGCGGTGGCCCATGTGGTTCCAGATGTCCAGGAACGCCCGAGAGTTCCTGGAACGACAGCCGCGCATACACAACGGTTTTGCCACGGGCGTACAGGATCCGGAGGCGCGGCAGTCCATCAATGATAAGTTCAAACTTGAGAAACACGACGGAAAACTGGTCATGCATTACCGCTCGCCCAACCAACTCTGTGGGCTCTACAAGGCGCTCGCACACCGGATCTCCAACCATTATGGCGAGAAGGCATCGATTGAGGAAACACGGTGCCTGAAGCAGGGCGATCCCGAGTGCGAGATTCACATCTCCTGGGCGTAGGCGGAGTTCAGTAATGTCGGAACCGGCACACATCAACCGCGAAGCGAGCCTGGGGCAGGCTGAAAGCCTTCGAGCCGCAGTGGGAGAGATCGCTGACCAGCTCTGTAGGGCGGTCGATGGCACGTGCGACTTTACGGTAAGAACAAACGTCACGGACGAAACGGCTGAAAAGCTCCAGATGCTGGTCAACTTCGTGCTGGATGCCGCGCGCCGCTCGCTGGCCGAGGCGGGTTCGAAGAGCGACGCCCTCGCCGAGGCGAACAGAGGCCTAGCAACCGAAAACGCGCGGCGACGAACAGTAGAGGAGGAGCTGCAGCAGTCCGAAGCGCGAAGCCGCGCAATTGTCGACACCGCCGCCGACGGCATCATCACGATCGACGAACGAGGCGTCGTGGAATCGTTCAACGGCGCCGCGGAAAAGATTTTCGGATATTCCGCCGGGGAAATCATCGGTCAAAACGTCAACACCTTGATGCCCTCTCCGTACCGGGATGAGCATGACGGCTACCTTAGTACCTATCTAAATACAGGCGTCAAGCGAATTATCGGCGGCAATAGAGAGGTGCTTGGCCGGCGCAAGGACCACTCAATCTTCCCGATGGATCTGCACGTCAGCGAAGTGCTCCTGGGAACAAGTCGTGTGTTCACGGCGATCGTGCGCGACATCACCGATCGCAAGCGCGTCGAGGAAGAGCTTCGCGGCATGGGAATCGCTCTGGACAGGGCGATGGCGGGAATCTCTCGGCTGGACACCGATGGACGTTACGCCATGGTCAGTAACGCCTATGCGACGCTCAGCGGGTATGAACCTGATGAGATGATCGGGATGAGTTGGGAGCCAACGGTCCACCCTGAAGGCCGTGAAGACGCACGGGCAGCCTACCGCGAGATGCTGGCCGAGGGCAAGTCGGAGTTTGAGACGCGTGGTCTACGCAAAGACGGTTCCATGTTTGACAAGCATGTAGCGTTGATCCGCATGTGCGACCACGATGGAAAATTTGCGGGGCATTACTGTCTGATGCGCGACGTTACCGAGCGCAATGAGGCGCAGGAAAAAATCACATTCCTGGCCAAAATCCCGGACCAGAACCCCGACCCCGTCCTTCGAGTGAAAGAGGACGGAACCCTTCTCTACGCCAA
>JADFMZ010000321.1 GCA_022563615.1 Planctomycetota bacterium | reverse complement strand
AACTCGTCGACTCCATGACGATCTTCTACATGCATCCTGCGTCTCCTAAAAAACAACCATTGACGCATTCTTGCATGAATTAAAGTAGGGCGCCATAGCGCGCATCTATTTCTTGGGATTGGTATAACTTGTCGATGTGCCTAGCTAAACCCTCCGTCCACCTGGGAAGAAAGGCCCAATAAACGATGTAGCGCGACGCCCCAAGCTTAACCCGCGTTGTCGTGCTAGAGCAAGCTCTATTTCTCTGTAGCGGGCCAACGATCTTTATTGCCGGGAGACGTTCCGCAATGGCGATGCTCCGTTGAGAGCGCCGTAACCGCGTTGCAAGGGAAAGTCGCCGGAACCCGGGGCATTCCATCGATTCATTTTGTAAAGGGCCGAGGTACGCAACTTCTCACGACACGCTCCTAAGGGCAGGCGGTCGGGCCGTCTTCGGCATAAGCGATGGTCTTGAAGCCGTTGACGACCTTGCCGATGTCGGTGAAGTTGATCTTCGAGCCGAACGGTGCGCTGTTGTCGCGGAGCATGGCCCGCACCTTTCTTGGCGCGCCCTCGGGCGGGTTACCCTCCACAAAGGCGATACCCTTAAACGCATCCACGACTTTGCCGATGTCGGTGAAGCTGATGTCCCCGAACGGCGGCCAGACGTCGCCCCACAAGGCCGTGCGGATTTCCAGCGGGCCCGAGAAACATAGCTCGCTTGTCGACTCGACGCAGCTCTGTGTCGCCTGCTGCACTTCGTGGACCGAGCAGGGCACGACTTCCGCGCCGAAATAGTAGATCGTGCCGGTGTCGACGCCCGCGCCGAAGTCAGCCGTCAGAGCGGCGGGGCTCCAGTCGCGGTAATGCGGCGTGCATTGCAACTCCGCCGCGACGAACTGCGGCGTCGTCAAGGTATCGTTGTCGTCAAACGCCGACGGCGGCCCCAAGTACCGAACCTGGCCTTCAAAGACCTGGAGATCGGGAAATCCCTGTCGGGGCGGACATTGGGAGGCGTCTTCGTCTGAGTCGATGTACATCCGGTTGAGTTTGACGCGGATCGCCACGTCTTGGGTGCCCGCCACGGTGGACGTGGGCGCCTTGAAAGCGCCGGTGCGGTTCGTACTCTCTCCACCCGCTTCCGTAAACGGATTCTGCGCGGGTTCAAGTGGACCAAGAACACACGCACCGGTCGGGGAAACGGTGAGGTTCAATTGCCCTGTGCCTGTCGCTCCGTTCCAGCCCGCGACACGCAGGGTGTAGCATCCTCCAAGAACGACGTGAACCGTCACAAACGGAGGACCACCGCCGATGCCGCACGTGTCGTCTCCGCATCCGGTGATCGAACAATTGTCCTGTGGGCATTCGCACGTCGTACCGCCGCCGTAGATGGCCATGATGGCATCGTAGTTCGTCGTGCCGCACATGCTGGCGGTTAGATTGCCGTCGCAGGGGGAGACGAAATTGAACCACAGGTCGGCCCCAAACGGTTGGTCGCCGCTGTCACAGGGGACAGACGGCGGCCCTTCGGACAAAACGAACCGGTTGTCGATCGGCACGGTTTGTACGAGGACGCTCGGGAGTTCCACAAGATTGGCGCATTGGCTGATCTTGGCGGGGCTGCAATCAGTCAGCGCGCAGACGACGCCCACACTTTCCGAGTTGCCGCCGCGGACGGTGCAATCGGTGGGTGTCGTGTCGAAACAGCCGGCGCAGGTGCAGCAGGCCGTCTGACATTCGTCGGGGATGGAGTCGTTGTTGACGTCATCGGAACCCCCTCCCTTCGCGACGTCACATTCATCAGGGATGCCGTTACCATTGCAGTCCTTACTGGTGCCGTCGGCGATGTCGCAGATGTCCGGTTCGCCGTTCGGCTGGCAGTCGGTGCTCGATTCGCACTCGTCGGGCACACCGTTTCCGTTGCAGTCGTCGCTGTTTCCTGCGCCGATATCACAGATATCTCGACCGGAGTTGGGTTGGCAGTCCTCATCAGGTTCGCAATCGTCGGGGATAAAGTTTCCGTTGCAGTCGGATTTGGTTCCACATCCTGAAACGTCGCACCGAGTGCCCGAAGCTCCGCAGGTGATGTCGCAGTCATCGTCGATCCCGTTGCTGTTGCAATCCCGCCCGATGCGCAGGAACCACACATCCTCTTCATCGTTGAACGTAGCTGAATAGGCGAGATTCGCCCCGCCGTTGTCGGAGATCATGTGGTAATAGTCACCCATCTTGTTTTGTTGGGGATATCCTACGCTGGGATCGTATTGCGGTGTGACGGCGATGTTGGTTGACCAGGTCGTCCCCTGGTCGAGGGAAAACGAGTAGAACACCTGGGAAAGCAGGTTGTTGGTATCATTTCGGGTGTCATTCCAGATCATGTCGATCCGCCCATTGGGCGCGACGGACATCGTCCCGAACCAGTTCCAGGTTCCGAGGTTGGGCAGGTCGTTGACCCGAATCGGGGCGCTCCATGTTTGACCGTCGTCCATGCTGCGGATGAATTTCACGTTGGTGATGTTGCCGTCGTTGTTGTTGCCGTCGAAGTCAAACACCGTCCCTGCCATGTAAATGTATCCCCGCGAAGGGCCATCGGAGTGGTCGGTGGCGATCGAGACCTGGCCCAACAGACCAGCCGGGTTGATGCCTCCGGTCACCGTGCTGCCCCCGAGATCCACGCCGATGACGAAGTCGATCGTCGGTGTCATGGCGTTGTTTTGGGCGTTGGTCGACTTGGCAAAGATGTGGCCCAACGTGACGTCCAAGGCGGACCCGCCGAAATATAGAGTTCCGTCGGGGCCCACGTCCATGGTCCCCCACTTGATTCTCGGAAGCGGACCGACCACGGGGGACTCGAAGGAAGTTGCCCCGTTAACCGAACGGGTCAGATCGTTGGGCGGACAGCAGGTGAACTGAACGTTCCAGTGCTGATAGATGTTTCCCTGCCCGATGCCCGAAGTGCGGTCGATCGCAATCCACTGCTTGTCGCCGCCGAACGCCGGCACGGGCGGAAAGGACCACGTTACGCCGCCGTCCAGCGATCGAAACATTTCGATGGTCGTAATCGAACTGAGGCTGGAAAAGAAAAACGTTCCGTTGTTGTCCGTCCCGAGGACCGGGTCGCTGCGAAACTGGCCCGGGTCCAGCGTGGTTGCCGTCCAGGTAAACCCGAGGTCATGGCTGTAGGCCACACCGGCCTGGCGAAAGTTGCTGGCAATCGTATCAAACTGGCGCCACGCGATGACGATTCGGTTGGGGTTGGTCGGATCGATGGCCATGGAGGGTTCGTTGGCGGCATCTCCGATCGTATTGTTGCCCGCACCGTCCACGTTGACTTGCCGGCTGATGAAGGGGCCGAAGGTTACGACCGCTACGCCCCCTGCCGTGCGCTGGTCGAGCGCGCTCTTGGGCGCGGGTGGGTCATCGAGAGCTTCCGGGGCGAGTTTCGTCCCGATCTCAACCGGCGCCGGCGCACGAGGTATCGCGTTACGCACATCGGAACGCGTCGTTTTTTCCAGACGCGTCGCCGAATCCGTCGAAGTCTTGCGGCCAGCCCGGTCCTCGGGCGCGGCGCCTTGGATCGGGGTATCGACGGAATATCCGGCTAGAAGCGGAATCAGAATAAACAAAAACGGCAGGATTCTTCTCTTGATAGTCTTCGACACGGCTTGATCTCCTGGGCGGCGGGACGGCGCCGTCAAACATTTTCAGCCCGCGAGGCAATGGGGGATTGCCTGCTGATGGGCCGGTGCGCGGATGCAGCTACCCGCAAGGGAAGGTGATGCGGTGTCTCCTCCCACGCCGCAACTCCTGGGTATTGTAAGGCTACCGAACCCTGCCGGTCAACGCCCTTGATGTGTCCGACGCCCGATATAAGGCGCCGATCAGCCAGGCTCTTTACTCCCGCTGTAAATCCACGCCGTATTCGGACAAACTGTTAAACTCAAAACGATTCCGTGTCGATCTAACGTGCCGACGTTCATTATTTCTCGCCAACAGAAAGGATCGAGCTGTGCCGGTAGCAACACCAACCAGGCCCAAGGAAGCGAAGCCCCCAATTGAGAAGCGAACGGTCCGTTCCGAAATGGACTTCAACCGGATTACGGACGAACAGTTTCTGATTGCGGCTGAGCATATGAAGCTCGAATCGGAAATCCAACTTCTCCTGCGCACGCCGTATCGAGAGATGATTGTGCAGATTCCGGTCCGTTTGGATGACGGCCGCCTGGAGATGTTCCACGGCTACCGAGTTCAACACAACGCCGTGCGCGGGCCCTACA
>JADFMZ010000320.1 GCA_022563615.1 Planctomycetota bacterium | reverse complement strand
CTTATGCGCTGCCTGCGTACATTCTATCTGTAACGGCCGTTGAAGCGTTCATGAGCGAGACACCTCTAGGCGAATTTTCTCGTTTCACGTACAAGGAATCGGTATTGTGGAAATTGGGGATACATTGGGTGGATAGACTTGGACTGTTGCAGAAGGTTATCGTAGTTCCGCAACTGCTATTTGGCTGGTGCTTCGAACGCGATGCTAACCCTTACCAGGACTTTCGGCTGCTGGTTGCAATACGCAACGCACTGACGAATTACGACATGGGGAAGCGCGCGAGTTTTGCCCCCCCTTTGGCAGACCGTGGGGTCGTCCTTCGGCATAAGCTCGGAGACCAGGATTTCCAGAATCCTTGGCCCATGGATGCCTCGTGCACTGAAGGGATTCGATGGGCACACAATGTGGCCTGCGGGATCGTGACGGAGATCGTCGCACACATGCCAGATGCGTCGTGGGCGGAGTGGAACCTTGGCAACTTCCAGTCGATACCAGATGGCTTTATATCAAGTGTCCTAATGCGGCACGGTATCGACCCTGGGTCTAGGCATCCCCCGCAAGACACAAAAGCGACCGCAGAATAGCAGGGGCGCCGGTCACTGCGCGACCGGACATGCGTCCCCTGCGGAAATGATGAGCGCCCGTAGGCTGTTATGCCCAAACGCACTGACATCCACAACATCCTGATCATCGGCTCGGGGCCTATTGTCATCGGGCAGGGGTGTGAGTTTGATTACTCCGGCACGCAGGCGTGCAAGGCCCTGCGCGAGGAGGGGTACAGCGTTGTCCTGATCAATTCCAACCCAGCCACCATTATGACCGACCCCGACCTGGCGGATCAGACCTACATTGAGCCGATCACGCCGGAGTTCATTGAGAAGATTTTGATCCGCGAGCGTAAGGAGGGCCGGCCCGTGCATGCCCTGCTGCCCACGCTCGGCGGCCAAACCGGCCTGAACTGCGCCATGGAGTGCCACGAAAGCGGCATCCTGGACCGGCACGGCGTCGAGATGATCGGAGCGAGCGCCGAGGCGATCCACCGGGCTGAGGATCGCACAGCCTTCAAAGAGACCATGCTCGATATCGGCCTGGAAGTGCCACACTCCGGCATCGCCCATTCGTGGGAGGAGGCCCGAGAGATTGTGCGCGACGTGAAGTTGCCCTGTTGCGTGCGACCGGCCTATACACTCGGCGGCGAGGGCGGCGGTTTTTGCCGGACGATGGATCAGCTCGAGGCGATCGCCAAACGCGGCCTGCAGAAATCGCGGGTCAGCGAGATTCTGATCGAGGAGGATCTAACCGGCTGGAAGGAGTTCGAGCTGGAACTTATGCGCGACGGCAACGACAACGTCGTGATTATCTGTTCGATCGAAAACTTCGATCCGATGGGCGTGCACACGGGCGACTCGATTACCGTGGCGCCGGTGCAAACCTTGTCTGACAAGGAGTACCAGATGATGCGCGACGACGCGATCGCCATCATCCGGGCGATCGGCGTCGATACCGGTGGGTGCAACATTCAATTCGCCGTCGAGCCTGACACCGGGCGACAACTCGTGATCGAGATGAACCCGCGCGTGTCGCGTTCGTCGGCGCTGGCCAGCAAAGCGACCGGCTATCCGATCGCCCGGATCGCAGCCAAACTTGCGGTGGGGTACACGCTGGATGAGCTTCCCAATGACATCACGGGGACGACGCCGGCCAGCTTTGAACCGACCCTCGACTACGTCGTCGTCAAGATGCCTCGCTGGACGTTCGAGAAGTTTCCCGACTGCGACGAGACGCTGGGCACGCAGATGAAATCGATCGGCGAAGCAATGGCCATCGGACGCACCTTCAAAGAGGCCTTCCAGAAATGCATCCGCTCCATGGAGATTCAACGCCACGGGTTCGGACTGGATAACAACGACGCCTGGCTCAATGCGCACCGTCGGCCATCGCGGCCGCGCGCTTCCGCCCGCGTAAGCAGCGCAGAAGAAAGCATAGCCGGGCAACTCATCGGCGGAAGCACCGCCACCGAGGCGCCGCCGGATACGCAGGAGGAACATGCCGGCTCGTGGCCTATTCCTGACGAGGTTCTTCGTGAAAAACTCTCCGTACCCTGTCAGGGGCGACCCCACTACATCCGTTATGCATTCAAGATGGGCTGGACCGTGGAGCAGGTCCACAAGCTGACCCGCATCGACCCGTGGTTCCTGGACCAACTGCTTGAATTGGTCGAAGCGGAGCGGGGATTCGTACACACCTCTTCCCGAGCTGCAAGCGCTGATGCGCGCCAAGACGGTGATGATCAACAGCACGGGGAACTGGAACTTACGCAAGAGCGCTTTCTATTGCTCAAGCAACTCGGCTACAGCGACAGTCAAATCGCCGCCGGTTCCGGGCATCGCGACCTCCAACCGGCGGATACCTCGACGAGTCGGCGGGCCGGGCCGGTCTACAAGCTGGTCGATACCTGTGCTGCCGAGTTCGAAGCCCAAACGCCCTACTACTATTCGACGTACGAGACGCCGTTTCACACGGTGGAATCATCGGACCCGGCGCGCGCGGCAGACGAGATTCGAGTTACGGACCGACCCAAGATCATCATACTGGGCGGCGGTCCCAATCGCATCGGCCAGGGCATCGAGTTTGACTACTGCTGTTGCCACGCCGCGTTTGCGGCACGAAAAGCCGGGTACGAAACCGTCATGATCAACTCCAACCCGGAAACCGTCAGCACCGACTTTGACACCAGCGATATGCTTTTCTTCGAGCCGCTAACCCATGAGGACGTGCTCAATATCATCGAAAGGCTGAATGGCCGCCCGCTTGTGCAAAGTGGGAATGGCGAATTGGGAACAGCGAGCGGCGATAGCGAAAAGGATCAAGCAGAGGGTCCATCGCAGTTGGCTAATCAGAATTCGCCATCGGCTAGCCAATCGGCATTTCGTGATCTTCGCCCCTCGGGCCTCGTCCAGGGTGTCATTGTTCAATTCGGCGGACAAACGCCGTTGAACCTCGCCCAGAGGCTCAAGGATGCCGGCGTGCCTATCGTTGGCACCCAGCCTGAACGAATCCACATGGCTGAGGACCGCGAGCAGTTCCAAAAAGTGCTTCGTGACTTGAGCCTGCTTCAACCGGCCAACGGCATCGCCCGAAGTCGAAAGGAAGCACAAGCGACGGCCCGACGCGTCGGGTTTCCGGTATTGGTTCGACCTGGTTACGTCCTCGGCGGTCGCGGCATGAAGATCTGCAACAACGAGGAAGATCTAGATGCTTTTTTGAATGAAGCCTTGGAGGCTTCAGACCGAGAGGCTGTCTCGGCCGACAACCCCGTGCTGATCGACAAGTTCCTGGCGGACGCCATCGAAGTGGACGTGGACGCCGTGGCTGATTTCGGACACAACGTGCGCTCATCCAATTCTGAGCAAGCCGCACACCCGCCAAAACCGATGTGCATGGTCTGCGGAATCATGGAACACATCGAGGAAGCCGGCATCCACAGTGGCGACAGCACCTGCGTCCTGCCGCCGTTTTCCCTCGGACGGATGGTGATCGAAGAACTGTTCCGATCGACGCGGCGACTGGCAGAGCGGCTCGAAGTCTGTGGTGCGATGAACGTGCAATACGCAGTCTTGAATCGCACGGTCTATGTATTGGAAGTGAACCCTCGGGCGTCACGGACGCTGCCGTTTGTCGCCAAAGCCACCGGTGTTCCCTGGGCGCAGGTGGCCACGCAGGTCATGCTCGGTGAGCCGCTGAAGGACGTACTGGCGTCGCTCGACGTGACTGAAACTCCCTGGCCAGGGCATACCGCCGTCAAGGCGCCCGTGTTCCCATTTGATCGGCTGGGCGGTGTGGACGTAATCCTGGGGCCTGAGATGCGCAGCACTGGCGAAGTAATGGCCATCGATTCCACGTTCGGGCGTGCGTTTGCCAAGGCGCAAGTGGCAACCGGTTTGTCCCTTCCCACTTCGGGCAACGTTTTGATCAGCGTCAATGATCCGGACAAACCGCGCATCGTCTCGGTCGCTCGAGATTTCCATGATCTTGGATTCACCCTCTATTCGACGACGGGCACTCGGAAGATGTTGGCCGAAGCCGGAATACCCTCGGTTCTTGTCTCGAAGTCCACGGAAAGCGGCGCGCCGTTCTTGAAGGACTTGATCGAGGACGGTACGCTCGATCTACTGATCAATACACCGATCCGAACGGGTCCCGCCTCCGCTGAAGGGCGATGGCGTTCCGCCGCGTTCGCCCGTCGCATTCCGCTGATCACGAC